>RFIF01000466.1 GCA_003695655.1 Cyanobacteria bacterium J069 | reverse complement strand
GGATGCGCTCTGGGTTGAAGTCGTTGGGGGCGATGTTGAGCGTGCCGCGATCGCTCAGACCAGTTGCGCCAGCGCCATTATTGGCAACGGTAAAGATTTCGCCAAAGCCATTTGTACCGCTGACTGCCAGCGCATCTTTGATGATCACGCGCATTCCTTCCAGGCTTTCATAAAAGTCCAGCCCGTCTGCTGCCGGGTCAAACGTGCCGCCGCCCTGAAGCACGTTGTAGGCGGTTGCTTGGTCATTGTCGATGACTTGGGTCGGGGGCGTGCGATCGACGCCCAGCACTACCGCCGCTGGCAGCGCGTTTCCGGTGGAGAGTGTCGTCGTAGCGCTGGGATTCGTCGCCGTGATTTGGGTGGTGGACAGGTTGCCCGTGCTGGCTCCACCGGGAATAAACTCGCTGACCACACCCGACACCTGCACTTCGCTGCCCACCTGCACCGTGGGGCGGCTGCTGGTAAACACAAAAATGCCGTCGGAGGTAGTAATGTCACCATCGCCCGTCGCATCTTGTAGATAGTAACCGTTGGCATCGACGGCAGTGACGATGCCGACGGTGGTGACGGTCTGCCCGACGAGGGGCGATCGGTGTGCGGCTCCCTGAATGGTGTAGATGCGGGTGAGGCTGAAGTCGTTATCGGCGATCGTGACAGTGGCGGATGTGCCTGCGCCCAGATTGTAATCTGCACCCTGTACCAGCGTTAGCACTACGGTTTCGCTGCCTTCCACCAGATCATCATCCACAGGCGTCAGCGTGATATCCACTGAGGTTTGACCCGCTGCAATTACGGCAGGTCCCGTCAGGTTTGGCGTATAGTCGGTGCCGTTGGTAGCGGTGCCGCCGATGGTGTAGCTGACGGTGAGGGCGGTGGTGGTGTCGCCTGTGCGTGAAAGGCGGAAGGTGCCGGGGTCTTGATTCGCTTCGGCAGCATTGGGATCAAGAGCGGCGATCGCCACCGTCACGCCATCCGACACCGCACCCCCCGTATAGCGGCCCAAGTCATCAAAGGTATCCGTTGCAAATCCCTCCCACTCAACGCTGGGGTCAAATGCATCCAACGGATTGGTATCGCCAGTCGTAATGGAGGTCTTGCGCCGCAGGGTATTGTCGGCGGTGCTGGTTAACCCGGTGCCCCATTCTGTGCCGGGGTCAAACCCAATTTGCCCAATTGAGTCAATCACTATACCGGCGGCACCGCCTTTACGCAGGACGATTGCATCATCGCCGTTAAACCAGCCCGCGCCATTGGTTTGATCTGCCTGCGCCAAGATTGTTGCACTGGCAGCACTCTGCGCCAAAACAAATACATCTCCCGGTGCTACAGTTCCCGCCAGATTAATCGTCAATCCCGCCGTGGTGCTGCCGTTAAAATACATCTGAACGATATAGCCATCAGCAGCCAGGTCAATTGCTGCGCCTGTACTGTTGAAGATTTCGAGCGCCTTGTTGTTGCTTGATCCCTCGATATATTCCGAGAAAAACAAATCTGCCATAACCATTCCTTAGACTGTGCTGGTGTATATGAGCAAGAAAAATCGAGGTCGAATGCCACTCAAGCATCACAACCTCTCCGTTGAATGAAACCGTTAACAGAAATTTCCCAGTCGCGAGAAGACCATCACGATGCTGGATGGTGTCCAAAGCGTCCGTTCAAGGACAGATCAAAGACAGCTCGAAGTCATGTCAGAATTCATCGTCGATGAACAGATGGTGGAACAAGTCGCCCTCCCAAAAAGAGGGCAGCGCAAATGCATAAACGCATGAAAGAATGACACGAAGGATCAAACCCTGTCGCCACGTTTTAGCTACGTAAGATCACGCAGATTTCCGGCTATATCTAAATCTCCCAAACCAAACTCGCACACCTGGTTTAAGGATGGGATAAGAGAGTATTAATTTGCATCTAAATATACTGAATGCTGAGACAGAATGCTGATGCAAACTTTGGAGAACGACTCCGTAGGTCTTTGGATAATTTGGGAATCTAGCTTGGGAAATCTAGCTCGGAGAATCTGGAGAATCCATTGATGTCTATCTTCTGGATTTCATATGAAAAGCAAGATTGAAAATCAAGATCGAAAATAGACGCGGGGTAGAAAAGCTGAGAAAAGTTGATGTGTAAAGTCTTTTTTGCTACTGCCTGCTTAATTTGCCGTAGGTTCTGACTGTGCCTGTGCAAAATTGGCGACAGGGGGTAAGCCAGACCAGCGGAAGAGGGAAGAGGGAAGAAAGAGCGGACGGGGCGCACCGCCAGTTGGGGCGATCGGCGGCAACGTGTTCGGTAAAGGGTAAAGAAGAGAGAAAAGAAAAGAGCAGACGGAGCGCACCGCCTGCCCTTCAGGATCACTACTGGTCTTTGAAAACAGTCTATTGGGTTTTCTGTAAAAATACGGAAAAGTTTAGCCCGTTTAAGTAAATATTCTGAGAATTCCTACTTCCGAGAATTCTCTAGGCTGGGCTGATCGGGTTGAATCCCTGTCGCAATGCGCGATCGCCGGAATAGGTGATCATGCTCTGGGTTATACAAGCGCGATCGCACGGATGTCTCAAAAGGTTCACCCGCAGCCGCCAGCGCCGGGCTGATCACATACAGCGTCGTGCGAATCAAGTCTTTTTCCTGGGTCGTCGCTGCCATCTGACTCAGCGGCGTTAGCCAGATCTGCTCGTCTGGCCAGCCCAACCGAAAGCAAATCGCCACGGGCGTATCGGGCGCATAGTGCGCCATCAGTTGGGCTTGTGCGGGTTCGACATGCCGGGCGCTGAGGTATAAACACAGGCTGGCTTTGTGGGCTGCCAGCGATGCCAGATCTTCCGCATCGGGAACCTGAGTGCGCCCACTGATGCGCGTCAGGATAATCGTTTGCACCAGCCCCGGCAGCGTCAGTTCCACCTTCAGCCGCGCTGCCGCCGCCTGAAAGGCGCTGATGCCCGGAATCACCTCGAAGGGGATGTCTGCTGCTGCCAGCAGTTGCATTTGCTCGTGGATGGCGCTGTAGAGGCTGGGATCGCCGGAGTGCAGCCTTACGACTGATTTGCGCGATCGCACCCGGTCGATCATCAGCGGCAGCATGTCTTCCAGCGTTTTATTTGCCGTCCGCACAATTTCCGCATCAGATCGGACGCCCTGCAAGACTTGCTGAGGCACCAGCGAGTCTGCTACCAAAATCACATCTGCCTGGGCTAGCAGGCGATACGCCTTGAGCGTCAGCAGTTCTGGGTCACCCGGGCCCGCGCCTACAATGTATACGGCTGGCTTCAGCGGTGCGGTTCCATCGTCTAGCCCGGTTGTCAAAAGCCCTTCAGTTGTCGCGCCAGTCATCGGCGATCGCCCCACATAAATCACGGTACAGAGATAGACTCAATCTTTCAGAAACTTCCCTATCATGCCTTACACCAGCAAACCTAGGGCAGTTCAGACAGTAATTTAAAACAGTAATAAAGTTCCTAACCTCTCCGGATGCCCCTGCTGCTTAGCCGTAGAAACGTATGGTAGATGCACCCTGATTCAAGCCCTGGAGGTTCGCCTTCGGGGTTTTTTCTTTTGCGCCTAACCGGGCTTTGCCAAGCTTAGTCAAGATTTAGTCGTATCTATCTCTGAACCAGTGATATCATAGTAGACCGTGGCTTTCGCAGTTCACATTCTGTATCATCCCCCCCTTCTGCAACGGTTGGAGAGCTAAGTTATGACGAAACGTACTCTAGGCGGAACCTCCCGCAAGCGCCGCCGCACCTCTGGATTTCGCGCCCGGATGCGCACCAAGAATGGTCAACGAGTGATTAAGGCGCGTCGCCGTAAGGGACGTATCCGGCTATCCGTCTCCTAAATCTCCACCCGCTGTCCACCCAGATGGGGTTTTGAGCTAGCCGCCAGCCTGTCTGGAGCTAGCTTATTTGCTTAGAAGTTTAAGCTTAAGAATTTGAGCTTAAAAATTCGAGTTTGGGGAACTAAGGCAAGACTTGCCGACCTTCTAAATTTCACTTGCTCGCTTTTTATTCGCTTTGTTCGCCTCTTCAGATGGATGCGCTGTGGCTCTTCCCAAAATCCACCGGCTCAAGCGTCGGCAGGAATTCAGTAAGGTCTATCAGTCTGGTGTTCGGCGCAGCACCCGCAATTTGACCTTGAGAGCCCTGCGTCAGCCGCCACCTGCTAGAGATGGCACCGGGGGGGGGTTGTCAAAAGCAACCGTGACAGCCGGAAAAGCGTTGGATCAGGGGCGATCGCCTACCCGCATCGGCATCACTGTCAGCCTGAAGGTTAGCAAGCGCGCTGTCCTCCGCAATCGCATTAAGCGACAAATTCGGGCGGCTCTGCGGGAGCTGCTGCCAAGTTTTTTGACGGGCTGGATGATCGTAGTGATCGTGCAGCCTGTTGCGATAAAGTGCAAGTATAAAGAAATTCTGCAAGAATTAAAGCAGTTGCTGATAGAGGCCGAGGTGTTCGATGGGCATTCGGGAAGATGTTTACTATGAGGGCGGCCCGCACATTGGGGATCTAATCCTCAATTGCCTGCTGGGTTTTACGGTCGTGTGCCTGCCGCTGACCGTGGGAGCGATCGTTCGAGCAATTTGGTTGCGCTATCGCATTACTGACCGGCGGGTTTCGGTGACTGGCGGTTGGATGGGACGCGATCGCGCTGATATCATTTATTCCGAAATGTCCAGCGTGGTTGCGGTGCCTCGGGGGCTAGGTAGCTGGGGCGATATGGTCATCACGCTGAAAGACGGCAGTCGCCTGGAACTGCGCGCCATGCCCAAATTCCGGGAAACCGAAAAATATATCAATGAGCGGATTGCTGCCAAGTCTTCTAAAAAAGCTAGCACCGAGTTATAGTCCCTTGTGGGTTCTGCAACCGAGCAGTTTTGCAACGTACCTGTTTTGCAACGTACAATAGTTTTTGGTTAATGGCTCTAGGTTAAGAGTTCTAGATCAAGAGGGAACAGGTCAAAACCGCTTGACAGAATGAGCGACTTGGATTGTATTAGCCAATTGTTTTAGCCAAAATTGCATTCATCTGGATTGCATTGACCGGAATTATATTGACCTGAATTGTTAATTAACCGGAGTCATATTGACCTGGATCGCATTCACCCAGAATTATCGTAGTTTTGGCCCATGTAGCTAAAGCTGGGTGTTTCTGCTGACGGGTCTTTAGTATCCTTTAGAAGTATTCTGTAAACTTTCAGAGCCACAAGGTACCCACAAGCACATGGATTTTGGTGTCGGTTTTCTCTCCAACAACGTCATGTTGCCGATCCTGGACTTTTTCTACGGGATCGTGCCAAGTTATGGGCTAGCTATTGTGGCTCTGACCCTTGTGATCCGCTTTGCGCTCTATCCACTCAGCGCTGGCTCCATTCGCAACATGCGCCGGATGCGCGTCGCCAACCCGGCCATGCAGAAGCGCGTGAAGGAAATCCAGGAGCGCTATAAAGATGACCCTGCTAAACAGCAGGAAGAGATGGGCAAGGTCTATAAGGAGTTTGGCAACCCCCTATCTGGCTGTTTGCCGGTGCTGGTGCAAATGCCCATTCTGTTTGCGCTGTTTGCCACGCTGCGGGGGTCGCCGTTCTCAGACATTAACTACAACGTAAATTTGCAGGTGCTGCCCCAGGAGCAGATCGAGCAAATTCAGCCCCAGGTTTACACCACCAATCCGCAGAATATCTACGTTGCCGATGGGGTACATGTTCCCGTAGCGGCACTGGTTCCAGGCGGCACCCGCCTCGCCGTGGGCGAACAGACTCGTATTGACTTCCAAACGACGGAAGGCAAGCCGCTGCGGGAGGTGCTGGCGGAGTACCCTGAAACAGAAATCAATCCAGTCTGGAAGATTACCAAAGGGGCAGAGAACGTTCAGATTGACGAAAACGGAAACATTCAGGCGATCAGTCCTGGCGAAGTAACCATCCAGGGCACAGTGCAGGGGTTGGCTGCAAATAAGGGCTTTCTCTTTATTGACAAGCTAGGACGGGTCGGGGCGCGGGATGCCAACGGCACGATCCATTGGGATATTGTCGGCATGATTATTTTCTTTGGGTTGAGCCTGTATGTGAACCAGCTTCTGTCGGGGCAGGGGCCCAGCTCTAATCCTCAGCAGGACACGGTCAACAAGCTAACGCCTGTGCTGTTTTCTGGGATGTTCCTGTTTTTCCCGCTGCCGGCAGGTGTGTTGATGTATATGGTGATTGCCAACATCTTCCAAACGCTGCAAACCTTTATCTTGTCGCGGGAGCCGCTGCCCGAAAATCTTCAGAAGATTTTGGACGAGCAAGAAAAGCAGGCAGGGGGCGACAGTGGTCGGGAAGCGCTGCCGTTTGAGCCAGGACGTTCTAAGAAGAAGGCGGGATAGCGCATGGCAAGTGTGGAGCAGCAGCAGCAAGGGCGCGACTGGCTGAACCAGTTGCTGGAGCTTGCGTCTCTATCGGCTAGGGTCGAGCCTACGGGTGTGGCGGTTCGAGAAGATGAGAGCTGTTGGCTGACTATTGCTGCAAGTGACCTCTCGGCTGAGCATATTCAAGCGTTGCAGGGCGATCGCGGCGAGGTGCTGGATTCTATTCAGTATCTGCTGAATACCACGCTGAATATGGGCAAGCCCGAAGGCGAACAGCAGCCCTTTACGGTGGAGCTGGATGGCTATCGCGATCGCCGTCAGGCAGAGCTACTCGCCCTAGCGGAAGCGGCAGCGGCAAAGGTGCGGGAGACTGGCGAAGAGTTTGAAATGGTGGCGCTGTCGGCGGCTGAGCGGCGGCAAGTGCACACTTTTCTAAAAGACTATGAGGATCTGGAAACCTCTAGTCGCGGGCAAGAACCCGATCGTCGCCTGGTGGTGCGTCGCAAGTCATGACCCGGACTTGGCCCAGCGCCAGACTGGTTCCAGACTCGCTCTAGACTAATTTCAGCCTGATTCCAGGCTAGTTAGCGCCAGACTGCCATCACCTGATCCAGGGCGGCTTATTTGTTCGGTAGCGTCAATCGCGGTGAGTGTGAGAGGAGGCGATCGTATGCAGGCAATTCACATTCCTCAACTGCTGAGGTCGGTTGAGCAAACCGAGACGATTGAGGTTCAAGATCATTTACCCGACTTGGAGACGCTGACGCCAGTCCAGGGCACCATTCGGATTACGCATCGGGGCAACTATCTCGATGTGGTGTCGAAGGCGGAGGCGATTGTGACGCTGATTTGCGATCGCTGTTTGCAGCAGTATAATCATCGCCTGTTGGTCGATGTGTCAGAAGTGATCTGGCTACAAGAGGCCAGCACCAGCGTTGAAGAGGATCTGTTTGACCAGGATTTGACCTCCACTGAAGGGCTGGTTGAATCGCTCTCGCCACGCGGCTATTTTGAACCCGACCGCTGGCTCTATGAGCAGCTTTGTCTGGAAATTCCGCCACGCCGACTCTGCGACCCGAAGTGTGCGGGTATTGAGCTGAGTGACAGCCTGCCCGTGCCCACGGTGACTGTGGATCATCGCTGGGCTTCACTTGAAGCGTTGAAAAAGCAAATGCTGAACTGATTCCAATCTGGCAGCGGGGACACAGCATGAACTTTGCAGAAGAATTTGAGCTATTGCTGCGGGCCCGCTACCCGTTGATCTATGTGCCAACTCGCGAAGAAGAGCGGGTGGAGGGGGCGATCGCCCAATGCGCCAAGCAGGGTAACCGCGCCTTCTACGTGTGGGATTTTGTCGATGGCTATCAGGGCAACCCCAACGATGTGGGCTTTGGCAAGCGCAACCCGGTGCAGGCGCTAGAGCTGGTCGAAAAGCTGTCGTCCTCGGTGTCGGCGGTCTTTGTGCTGCGGGATTTTCACCGATTTCTAGATGACGTGGCGGTGGCGCGCAAGCTCAAAAACCTGGCCCGATTGCTCAAATCTCAGCCCAAAAATTTGGTGCTGATTTCGCCGCAGGTGACCATTCCCGACGACCTCAGCGATGTGTTAACGGTGCTGGATTTTCCCCTGCCCAGCGGCAGCGACATTCGGCTAGAGCTAGAGCGGCTGACCGCAGCCACAGGGCGATCGCTCGATAGTCGGGTGCTGGATGAGCTGGTGCGCTCTTGTCAGGGGCTGTCGATGGAGCGGATTCGGCGGGTGCTGGCGCGGGCGATCGCCACTCACGGCGAACTGCAAGCCGACGACGTGGATCTGATTCTAGAAGAAAAGCGGCAAACCATTCGCCAAACGCAGATTCTCGACTTTTATCCCGCCACTGAGCGGATTTCCGACATTGGCGGACTGGACAACCTGAAAGACTGGCTGCTGCGGCGCGGCGGTGCTTTCTCCGAAAAGGCGAGGCAGTATGGGCTGCCCCATCCGCGGGGGCTGCTGCTGGTCGGCATTCAGGGCACTGGCAAATCGCTAACGGCAAAGGCGATCGCCCATCACTGGCACTTGCCTCTGCTGCGGCTGGATGTGGGCCGCCTGTTTGCGGGGCTGGTGGGAGAGTCCGAATCCCGCACACGCCAGATGATTCAGCTTGCCGAAGCCCTGGCGCCCTGCATTCTGTGGATCGACGAAATCGACAAAGCCTTTGCGGGGCTGGATGGGCGCGGCGATTCTGGCACCAGCAATCGCGTCTTTGGCACGTTCATTACCTGGCTAGCTGAAAAGTCATCACCCGTGTTCGTCGTCGCCACCGCCAACGATATCGAGGCGCTGCCGCCCGAAATCAAGCGCCGGGGACGATTTGACGAGATTTTCTTTGTGGGGCTGCCCAGCCAGGAAGAGCGCAAAGCAATTTTTGAGGTACACTTAATGCGCTTGCGCCCGCATAATCTCCAAAGCTATGACCTGGAACGGCTGGCTTATGAAACGCCCGAATTCTCTGGGGCAGAGATTGAGCAAATTCTGACGGAAGCGATGCATTTGGGCTTTAGCCAGGGACGCGACTTCACCACCGACGATGTGCTGGAGGCGGCGAGCCAGATGATTCCCCTAGCGCGCACGGCTCAAGAGCAAATTGAAAAGCTCCAGCGCTTTGCATCTGAAGGGCGCGCCCGGTTAGCCTCGCGCCAGGGTACATTATTTCCTCGTCCCCAGTCTCCATCGGCTTGAGTTTCTGCTTTTCCTTCTGCTTTTCCAGGGTTCACGCTTCATAATCTAACCGACTAAAAATCTCGAACATGAGTCGCACCAAGGGTTTGCAACGGCTGGCACAGGGCGTAATCGGCGTTTCGCTGGCGATCGCCATTCTGTTTTTTGCGGGCGTCAGCGCCGCCCGCTACCTGATCGACCGCCTCACCGAACTGCCACCTCGTCCGGTCTTTCCTAACGACACTGCCCCGCCCGGTGCTGCTGCCCCCGCCGCTGATGGCACGGTTGCACCACCCGATACGACGCCAGTGCAGCCAAACTCGGCTCAATCTGGCGAGGTCTACACGGCTCGCGTTCTTCCTAACGTGGGAATTATTGTGCGCGATGGCCCCAGCCTCGACGCTGCCCAGATTGGCGGCATCGACTATAACCAAGAAGTGACGGTAGTGGGCACTAGCGCCGACGGAGAATGGCTGCAAGTTCAGTTGAGCGACGGCGGTGAAGGTTGGGTCAAATCTGGCAACACCGAGCGGATTAACTGAATCCACATCGCCATTAGACGTTCTTTCGGCAAAGCTTGACCCCTGAAACCTAACCCCTAACGCTTGCGAGCAAACAGACCGAATAGGCCGCCACCGCCCTGCATCCCTGGCTTGGCATCCGGCGGAGCATCGGGAGATTCCACCACCACGTTTAGCTTGGGAGCATAGCGCAGCGCCAGCGGATCTTTGGGATTGAGCTTTAGCGCTTGGCGGCAGTGAACCTTGGCCATCGTCGGCAGATCTTGCATCAGGTAGGCTGCTGCCAGCAGCGAATGATACTCGCTCCTTTTGGGGTCAATTTTGATCGCATCCTTGAGTTCGCGTACGGCTAGATTGGCATTTCCCTTGCGGACATATTCCTGGGCGCGCTGATAGTGGCGTTGGGCGTAGTCTATGGAGGGTTTTTCGCCATCGGGGGGCGGGGCAGGCGAGAAGGTAGTCGGCGCAGGTGCAGCGGCCGAGACAATGCCCGTCCGCTTTTCACGAATAATTGGCTCCCCAATCTTGAGGCGCAAATAGACCAGATTGATCTCGCCAAGCTGCTGGGTGACAGACTCGAATCCGTCAAGCGGGGAATATTGCGTGGCAGCCAAATCGGTGACTGCCTGCTCGTAAAATACGTCGATATTGGCGAGTGACATCTTTAAGAGCGACTGGGCGATCGCACTTTTGGGCGGCGGCGTCTCTTCGCGGCTCATGCGGCGGACGCGAAACCGCAGCATGGCCAGGTGTTCTGCCCGTCCTTTATCCTGCTTGATCTGCTGGTAGGTGGGGCTAACCAGGCGCGCAAAGAGCTGAGTTGCCAAGTCTCGACTGGCAGCGTCAGCCTGGGCAAAACTGTCGGGATGGAGCAGCTTGGCGATCGCCCGATAGCGTTTTAGCACGCGCTGCTCGTCGGCAGTCACAGAGAGACCCAATACCGCGTAGGGATCGGTAAATTGCTTGAGCCAGTCGGGGGAAAAAGACCTCTGCGACATTCAAGTGCGTCTCTTAAGCAAAGTCGGATAAATTCGGATGAACGTAGACCCAAACAGAGCAGTAAAACTACCCTTTTTTGTTGTACGACCCTTTTGTTGAATTTGGATGCTCCAAAAGAACCTGCTGAAAGGATCTGCTGAAAGTAGCTTCTGAAAGGAGCCGCTAAGAGCGATCGCCAGCGGATGAAAGGCGGCTATGGAGTTACCTCTTAGTAAAGGATAGCAGCCTCCTACCAGTATTTCTAAGGTTGACAATTGTCGCCTAAATCAGCCGAAAGGAGAATGATTGAGCTTTAGGCTGCATTTTGTCTCAATCAGCCTTCAAAGTATCAGTATTTTTACGGTTTCTACGTTACCTCAGATACTGAATCTCGTCCTTTTGAAATAGATGCAATCTAGATGTAATCGTCAGAACGGGTTCTTAAATTTGCCCTTAAGCAGTTCAGAGTAGTCGGTAGATGCGATACACTGCTAAATTCAATGCCAAATTCGATAAGTCGGCTGGCTGATTCTGACGATGCCGGGCTGCACGATGGGTGGTGGGGGTTAACCTCCGGAGTGGGATATCTAGGATGAGATCTCTGGAGTGCGAACTCAGATAAGGCGGCTCCAAATGGCGCGGCGGATGCTACCTAAATATTATGGCGATTCTCCCCGGCGTGGCATAGGGGAAATCGCGATCGCTCTGTAGAGTCTTTTTGAGCGGTCTGCAAAGACTTGATAAAGTCAGTCTGTTGGAATGACCGCTCACCGACGGTCAGAATCGATATCATGAAGGAGTTTTCGGATTCCTTGAGTTCTTGCGATCGCCAAATTTACAGCAATGCTCACTCAGCCGCACTCTTTCAAAAATCGCCGCACAGCAATATTATTCGCACTAGCTGGTATCCTTATCCCCGGCTTGCACAAGTTCTACTTGGGACAGCGAGGTTGGGGAATCGCCTATTTATTGCTATCTGCTACGCCTATGATGTTTATTTCCAGGACTGCCAGCGTCCTGGAGGGAATTTGGTTTTTGGTACAAGGACAAGCTGCGTTTGATGCGGCGTTTAACGGTGCGCCTCCGATCCGGAACCAGCCCGCTGCACTCCGAATTGACCCGGCTCAGGTGGGGGCGATCGCTGATGCGCTGCGACAGCTCGACAGGCTGCGGCAAGAAGGACTGATCTCGGAATATGAGTTTGAGCAAAAGCGCCGACGGCTGCTTGACCAAATCGAGTGAATTCTGTGAGTTTAGTGAGCGCGGTGAGTGTAGTAAATGATTAACGACAACCAGCTAAGGGCAACATGACGGGAACTTGGTGGTCGAAGGGTTTGGGAGGCGGCGCTCAGCAGTCAGTGCTGCGATCGCGCTTGGCCAAAGACCCCTACTACCGCTTTGAGTCGGTGGAAGAATTGCAGTTGGCAGCCCAGCTCGGCATCACGATTGATGTCAATCAGGCCAGCGTGGATGACTGGCTGCGGCTGCCGGGGCTATCGATTCACCAAGCGCGATCGCTCTCTGCCCTGACTCAGGCTGGCGTACCGCTGACTTGTCTGGAAGACGTGGCCGCTGCCCTCAGCCTGCCCGTGCAGCGACTGCGCCCTCTGGAACCCATTCTGCAATTTTGCTACTACGATCCCGAAAGCCCGGGCGCCATCCAGCCTGCCAACCCCAATACCGCTTCCCTGGAGGCGCTGATTCGGGTTCCCGCGATCGACCTGTTTCTGGCGCGGGCCATTCTGCATCATCGCCAGCACTATGGCACCTATCGCAACCTGGCAGACCTGCAACAGCGGCTGGCTCTGCCGCCTGCCCTGGTTGCCGAGCTAATGCACTACCTCCGGTTTTAGACCGCATTGGTTTTAGACGAGATTTTGAGATTATTCAGGGGAATCGGCCATGAATCTGACGGGTAAACAGGTGTTGTTGACAGGGGGCACGGGTGGTCTGGGGCAAGGCGTGACGCCCGTTCTGCTGGCTCAGGGCGCAGCGTCGATTACGATTCCTTACATGAGCGCTCGCGAAGTGGAGCGGATGAAAGGGCTGATTTCTCCGGCCGATTTGGCGCGGATTCGGTTTGTGTCGGCTAACCTGGGCGATGAAGAGTCTGTGCGGCAGGTGATAGACGGGATGCAGCGGGTTGACGCGGCCATTCATCTGGTCGGTGGCTTTTCGATGGGGCCGACGCATGACTATTCCTACGACCAGTGGAAGTTGGATTTTGAGCTAAACCTGGGCACAACGTTTTTGGTCTGCAAACACAGCCTGCGGCGGATGCGGGAGCAGGACTATGGACGCATTGTCACCATTGGGTCACGGGGCGCGGTGGAGCCGGGTGGGCAGTTGGCTGCATACTGCGCATCCAAGGCGGGCGTGGTGGCGCTGACGCGGGCGATCGCCGATGAAACGCGGGGCACTGGGATCACCGCCAACGTCGTACTGCCCAGCATCATCGACACACCCGCAAACCGAGCAGCCATGGGCGCAGAAAATGCAGCCCAATGGGTCAAGCCCGAATCGCTAGGACAGGTTATCTGCTTTTTGGCATCGGCGGCGGCGGGCGATCTGCGCGGCTCAGTAGTGCCAGTCTACGGTAGTGTATAGCAGGGATTAGAGGTTGGATCTAAAAGCTTTTCTGATAAAGGCTTACAGGCTTCCTGGTTATCCTACCTCTCTTTCCAATCGCTATATATGGTTGCAGTGTTTAGCAGTAACAGGTCGCCGTGATGGGTAGCGACAACACGAATCGCGGCAACGGGTAGCAGCTTCAGCCGCTCTGTCCCGACAGTACGACCCACGGCACGAGGCGATCGCCCCCACTTGCGCCTGACTCCTCATCCGGCTGAGTTTCGACCCACTTGCCAATGCCCAACAGCCTGCCGTCAGCATGGCACACCCGCAGCGGCGCGTTCTGCGCGATTAAGGCGATCGCTTCCCTGACCCCTGACCCTTCACCCCTGGCTTCTAGCCCAATCTTTTGGCCCTGTGTCCAGCGGGTGGCGTCTGGCTCTGTCAACGTAATAGCAGGTAGATGGGCGAGGGCGATCGCCGCTGGGATTGGCTCAAAGGTTCCGGCTTCGGCCTGCGCCGCCAGGTCGTCCAGCGAGAGGCTGTCTGCTAGGTCAAACCCGTGGCTCTGGGTGCGAATCAGGTTTGCGAGGGTGCCGCCCGTGTCGAGCAGGCTGCCCAGGTCGCGGGCGATGGAGCGGATGTAGGTGCCCGCTCCGCAGGCGATCGCCAGTTTGGCTGCGGGAAAGTCGCCGGGTTGCCAGTCCAGCAGTTCGAGGCGGTAAACCTCGACGGTTCGCACGGGCACCTCGACTGCTGCGCCGGCCCGCGCCAGGTTATAGAGCCGCTGGCCGCCCACCTGGATAGCGCTGTAGGCAGGCGGCACCTGCTGAATCGTGCCGAGAAATTTGGGCAGCCAATGCTCTACCTGCTCGCGGGTCAGGTGGGGGGCGGGCGTTTGCGTGAGGACTTCGCCTTCCAGGTCGTCGGTGGTGGTGGTGAGGCCAAAGCGGGCGATCGCCTCATAGGCCTTGTCTTGCCGCAAAAATTGCAGCAAGCGCGTGGCCCGACCGAGGGCGATCGGCAGCACGCCCGTCGCCGCCGGATCGAGGGTGCCGCCGTGCCCCACCCGCTTCATTTTGAGCAGTCGCCGCACCCGCGCCACGCAGTCGTGGGAGGTGAGTCCGGCGGGTTTGTGCAGATTTAAAAAGCCATCCATGCAGGAGCGCTCGCAGAAAGGGGAAGAACCATGCCAGGGGGAATCGCGCGGGGCAAGCAATGCTGCCTGGATCAACGGATCACCGCTCCCCTAGAGATGCAACCTGGGCAGTTGGTCATTCTAGCACTAGGGGCTGTCATCAATTATTGGCGAAATAGTAGGTTTCTGAGGAGTTTCAGCCCCTAGCCTGGTTTGTTTGGGCGGGCGCGATCGTGCTGATTCCTCAAGGGTTCTGAGGTGAATTGATGACGCGCCCTAGCCTTCGTGGTGGAAATGCCAGTTGAGTGGTGGCATGTGCGAGGCGGGGTGGAACGGGTGCGAGAGGTTTGCCTCGGTTTCCTGGTCGAGCGTGGCAATCACCTGGTTATATCGATCTTCCGCATCCTGGGGCGAGTCGCCGATGCTGGTCAGTCCCAGTTTGCCGTATTCTGACAGGCAGCCCATGATGTGAAACACGCTGCCCGTTTCGGTGATGGGTGTAAAGTGGAGGCGATGCTGCACGATGATATCCATCAGGTCGCTGGGCAGCAGTCCCAAATAGCGATCGCTCTGCAAGTTATCCGTGGCGATGTAGTATTTCGGCTGGCCGTGCTGGTTGAGAAACAGTCCAGTTTGCACGTCGTAGCTGCCGCTGGTGAGCAGCTTCAGCGTCATAAACGGGTGCGTCGTGCCGCCCTTGCGGACGTTGATCTCGATCGCCTGCAAATCCCAATCTTCGGTAGAATTTGCCCGAACGGCCATGAAATCGACGCTGAATCGCTCTAAGACGCCTTTTTCTGCCAGCACTTTGCCCACGGCATAGCCATAATCTTGCAGGCGCATTCGGTAAGACCCGTCTGCTGGAAAGCGACAGCCCAGGAAAATTTGCCCATCGGGCCCGCCCAAGATCTGGTCATGGGTAGACAGCACCTCTACGTCGCCCATCGGCGTAATGCGGCACTGCACGCTGGGCGATCGCTTTTCTTCGCCTTCGATAAACGCTTCGACGATCGCTCCCAGTTCGGGAATCTTGCTGCTGAAGTTGTCCCAGGTTTCGGTGTCGCTCTGGAAGCTGAGGCAATGAAACGCCTGGGCGATCGCCGCCTGTCGCTCCGCCGTCGCCGCCTGTCCCGGCGCAACTGCGTGCAGCGGTCGCAGATCCAGCAGCGCATTCCCCTGACCCGAAAAGCCCTCGTTCAGCTTCACGACCATTCGCTTCAGGTCGGGGCGGCGCTCCCACAAATCTACTGTTGCCAGCACTAGCTCCTCCGCAGTCCAGGTCTGCAAGCTGCCGTCGGGATGGGGGATATCTGCTTCGGCAAAGGCCTGGCGGCTGCCGCTCTTGGTGCCCCAATAGAGCAGGTCGGGGTCGAGTCCATAGAGTGGAATGTCGAGCTGAAGCGACAGCTCTCGCTCTAGGGCGGTAGCGTTAAAGCAGGACATGTAGGACTTTTCGGGGCGCAGCAGCCCACGCAGCTTTTCAACCAGGCGGGGGCGCTCCAGGATTTTTTGGGTCAGCGGCTTGGGGTGAGAATCGTAGGTGGACAGCAGGATCAGGCGATCGCGCGCGTGGGAATAGGGGATTTCTGGCAGCAGGTGCAGATAGTAGTCGATGATGCTGGGATGGATGGGCTGCGACGTGACGTAGATCAGCCGCGTGCCCGGATTGCGCAGACGAATCAGCGAAAACAGCAGCCGCTCTTCGTAATGGTGAACGCCTTTGACCTTTTGCAGTTCGCGCTGATCCAGCGTTAGCGATGGGACGATCAGAATGTCATGCTCGTCCCGGTCGAACTGGTCAATCGTCTGCCAGCGATCGCGCAATTGTCGCTGCAATGTATGAAAGCGATCGCCGCCCTGCACCATCGGAGCCACCGTCAATGTCTGCATAAACCCCCCAATTTCGGGCATATCTTAAAAGATTGAACAATATCAACCGGAAATCGCTAAAGAAGTCAGTCTTCAGTCGGTAGCCCCATTAAACATGAAATCCAAAACCCTGGCGTTGTCTGTGGAACAGGCGGCGTCGGGGGTTGAACTGGTTGAACCTCATTTTCAATGTTGGTTATTGCTTAAACCAGCTAGCTAAAAATTGCCTTTCATAACTGATTCGCTGGCATTGAGCCAAATTTCGTAAACTGATGACGCCTACCGATGACGCTGGTTTACTGCACCCAGAGACAGACTGAATAACCGCCCATAATGACGATTGTGACTGATCTTATCGAGATACTCCGCCAAATTACATCCTCGCGCAGAGTGATCCCATCAGATGACCTGTTCGCCTAAGGCAGAGGTGGATCGGGTAAAATTTGCGAGTCAAATGGGGCAAAAATTTAAGTGAGCGGCTGAGGCAGGTTTCCCCTGCGAAAATTACTTTTAAAGCACTCTAAAATCATTGCAAAAATTTACACAGCAAAAGTTCATATAGCAATCTTTAGCAGGGCTGTTTGGGTGGGCATTCTGAAAAGAGGCATCTGAAGAAAAACGGCCACATTCTGAGTATTCGTCTAGTATCCGTAATTCGTATTGCATCGCCACTCGCACATCGTCACCCTAACGTCTAACCCCTAATCCCCAACTCCTCTATGGCGTTCTCTACCGCCGTATCTCCGGATAGTCCCCGCTCTGTTGCGCCCGACCCATTGACGGCTGCCATTTTGCAGTTGCCACCGCCGCAGGAATCGGGACGGACGGCATCGGGACAGTCTGTGCGGGCGATGCAGGCACTGATGGCGCTGGTGACGGAGGTGCGATCGCCCGAAAATGGCTGGGATGCAAATACGCCCGCCACGCCAGAGGCGATCGCGCCCTATGTTGCCGATGAGGCCTGTGATTTGCTGGAGGCGCTAGAAGCCGGAACGGACAATGACCCTGTGCTGATGGATGCTCCGGAGTCCAGCCCGCCGACTGCGCTCTGGGCCCCCTACTGCACGCTCGACAGCCTCACGCCGAAGCTGCTGTGGGGGCTGGCCCGCAGCGCGGTGGAGGTGATGCGGCTGCTGGAAAGTGTATCTGCGACGGTGGCTCCGGCTGGCACTACGCGCCAGCGGGGGCTGCTGCGGCTGGCGGCTGTGCTGGAGCTGCACGCTGAAGAGAGCACTCAACGCCATGATCTGGTGATGCACAGTCCCCGACTCTACCCAGCGCCGCTGGCGGCCGATGCCCAGATCTGGGAGTTAGACGGCACGGCTGTTACTCCAGCGCGAACCGTAGGCGAGGTTTTGGAGGCGATCGCCCAGCAGGTTGAGCTATCTACCCCGGCACTGTCGGCGCTGCTGGTGGGGATGCCGATGCAACTGCTGCTGCCGGAGCATGACTGGCAGCCCGCCACCCTGCGCCTGCATCTGGAGCTAGAATTTTTGCCTGGTGCGCTGCCTCCGTCTTTGGAACTGCTGACGGCTCCCACAGCGGATCTAGCCCAGTCCCCAGCCAGCGCAGCCGATATGCTGCCGACGATGCTCCAGTTCACTCCAGGGGCCTGGCTCCAGCGCTATTGCACCCACATTAGCGACCAGGCGCTGGCGCAGCGGCTGCTGAATCTGGCAGGCTGTCGCACGGTGGCAGAAGCGGTCTTTCCCCTGCCGGCAGAAGAAATCGTGCCGCGACTGGTTGCTGATGCTAGTCTGCTAGTGG
>RFIF01000465.1 GCA_003695655.1 Cyanobacteria bacterium J069 | reverse complement strand
TGGATGATTTTTCGCGGGCTGCGCCCGCGAAAAATCATCCAGAATCTACAGAACTCGTTTCAACTGCGTAAGTCCTGATGCTTTGTTATCAGGACAGTAGCAAGGTGGGCAGACCGGAATTGTAATGCTAGTTACACCCAGTTCAAAATGTCTGATCAAATGTCTGAGAAATTTTGAATCCTGGAATTTGCTCCTTTTTTACCCCAGGAGTGGATAAAAATGCCCGACGGGACCCTGTCCGTGCCCGATGCGGAGGGCGTGCTGGAGCGCCTGGGTGACGTACTCTTTGGCGTGCTGCACGGCAGGGAACAACTCGCGGCCGAGGGCGAGGTTAGCGGCGATCGCCGCCGACAGGGTGCAGCCCGTGCCATGCGTATCAGCCGTTTCCACCGTCTGAGTTTGCAATACTTCAAGGCGATCGCCCGCCGCAAACACATCCACACCGCGCAGCTCGCCCAACATGCCGCCGCCCTTCACCAGCACTGCCCCTGGCGTGTATTTCTGCAAAATCCGCTCCGCCGCCCGCTGCATGTCGTCCAGCGTATAAATCTCTTGTCCACTGAGGATTTGCGCTTCGTAGCGGTTGGGCGTAATCAGGCGCGCCTGGGGCAGCAGGTCAGAGCAGAGGAGGGCGATCGCCGCGTCGTCAATCAATTGCGCCCCCGTCCGCGACACCATCACCGGATCAACCACCAGATTCGGCAGCGCCAGTTCCTCCGCCTGCTGCACCACGGCAGCAATAATCTCGCGATTCAGCAGCATCCCCGTTTTCACCGCCTGCACGCCGATATCGCCCACCACCGCCACAATCTGAGCAGTCACGGCTTCCGGCAGCAGCGCATCCACCCGCGTCACGCCTTGGGTATTCTGCGCCGTCACGCAGGTCAGCGCACTCGTACCGTGGACTTTGTGGAATGCGAAGGTGCGCAAATCTGCCTGAATGCCCGCGCCGCCGCCGCTGTCGGAACCAGCGATCGTCAGGGCCACGGGAATGGAGGGGTCAGGCTTGGCAGACATGAATCAGGGGTTAGGGATTGGGATGATGGGATGAGGAGCGCGGGAGATAAGGAGAGGGAAGACAGCACTAACCCGTTAATCCACACTCTCGGTCACCTCATCCCATCATCTCATCATCCTTTTCTCCCGTTACACCGCCAGGAACTGCTGAATCACATCGTTGCTCAATTCACTCGTGGGGCCGGAGGCGACAATGCCGCCCTTTTGCATGGCGTAATAGCGATCGGCCTGGCGCACAAAGTGTAGGTGTTGCTCTACTAACAGCACGGAGATCCCAGACGACGCAACAATCTGCCGGACAGCGTTTTCAATGTCCAAAATGATGGAGGGCTGAATCCCTTCCGTTGGTTCATCCAGCACCAAAAGCTGCGGGTTGCCCATAAGCGCGCGGGCGATCGCCAACTGCTGCTGCTGCCCACCCGACAGGTCACCCCCCATCCGATCGAGCATCGTCTTTAGCACGGGAAACAGATCGTAGATATAGTCCGGCACCTTATCGGTGGAGCGCCCGGCCTTGTCGGGCCGCGCCTCTCGTCCCAGGATTAAATTCTCCTGCACCGTCAGCCGAGGAATCACCTCGCGCCCCTGCGGCACGTAGCCAACGCCCAGCCGCGCCCGCTGATCAGGCGTCTTGGCCAGCACGGACTGCCCATTCAGCACAATGTTGCCACTGCGCGGCTTCAGCAAGCCCATGATGCTTTTCAGCATGGTTGTTTTACCGACGCCGTTGCGCCCAATCAGACACACCATTTCACCCTGCAGCACGGTCAAATCCACATTCCGCAAAATGTGGCTTTCGCCGTAATACACATTGAGTCCCGACACCTGAAGCATCGGCGTGTCAGTCGTCGGGGGCGCATCGTAGGCAACGGCAGAATTGGTCGAACTCATGATGACTCAAGGATGAAGAATGAATGGAGATTTAGTTCGAGATGGAATTGATAAATGATGGAACGAGGAAGGTTTTAATAACGGAATTGGGAATTGATTAAGGATGAAATTGGGAATTGATTAAGAATTAAGCATCAAAGAATTCAGCCTCGCACTGATGATAGAGGGGAAACCCACGAAGTATCCATCCCTTATCCTTCATCCCTCCTCCCTTCCCCTAACTTCCTTCCAAGACCCCCAGCAGTTCCGCCGTATCTTCCAAATTGACGGGGCCATTGGTGTGAATTTCTTGCCCCAGGTAGACTTCGACCACACGGGGGTCAGTTTGCACTTCGTCAATCGTGCCTTCGCAAAGGACAGAACCCTGGTGCAGCACAGTGACCGTACCCTTGGCAATTTGCCGCACAAATTCCATGTCGTGTTCGATCACGATGATGGAATGGCTCTCGGCTAACGACAGCAGTAGTTCACCCGTTTTTTCGGTTTCTTCATCCGTGAGTCCAGCCACGGGTTCATCCACCAGCAGCAGATCAGGCGACTGGGCCACCAACATGCCAATTTCGAGCCACTGCTTTTCCCCGTGGGAGAGCAGGTTTGCTTTCATATCGGCTTTGTGCGACAGGCCAATCGTCTCTAGCAGCCCGACCACAGTGCGACGTTCCGCATTCAGCGTCTTGCGAAACAGTGTATGAATCACGGTCTTTTGGCGGTTGCAGGCGATCTCCAGATTTTCGCGAGGAGTCAGGTTTAGATACACACGCGGCGTCTGAAACTTTCGCCCCACGCCCATTTGCGCGATCTGATGCTCGGCATAGGGACGCAGGTTTCGCCCTTTGAACCGCACCTGTCCCTCGGTCGGCTTCGTTTTGCCTGTGATGATGTCAAGGAAGGTCGTTTTGCCTGCGCCGTTGGGGCCAATGATGACGCGCAGTTCCCCTATGTCGAGGCTGAAATTAAGATGATTGAGCGCCTTGAAGCCGTCGAAGCTGACGGTGAGGTCGTCAATCTCCAATATTTTTTCGTTCATATTCAACCTCTGGATCTTCTTCTAGGCTGGGATAGGTAGACAATCGAGTTTGCCCGGTTAGCTGCTTGTAGAGATCGACGCCGCTGGTGCGGAGCCAACCGATCAGTCCGCTGGGCAGCAGCAGCACCACCAGCAAAAACAAACCGCCCTGGAAAAACAGCCAAAAATCGGGAAACTGTTCGCTGAGCAAGCTCTTAGCCAGGTTCACCAGAACCGCCCCTAAGATTGCGCCGACGAGCGTAGCGCGACCGCCCACCGCGACCCAAATCACCATCTCAATCGAGAAGGCAATATTCATGGTGTTGGGTGAAACAATCCCCGATTGCAGCGTGTAAAGCGCGCCAGCAATGCCAGCTAACGCACCAGACACGGCAAAGACTAGAATCTTGAAGCCGGTGGGGTTATAGCCTGTAAAGCGAACGCGGCTTTCATCATCGCGGATCGCCACCAGGAGGCGGCCAAACCGTCCACTCGTTAACCAGCGGCACACAGCATAGGCCAGGATGACGAACAGAATGGTGACGATATAGAGAATGTATTGCGTCCGGTTGTCTTTGACGGGCAACCCAAAGACTGAACGGAAATCAGTTAACCCATTGGTGCCGTTAAACAGCTTCTGCTGACCGTTGAAAAAGTTGAAAAAGATAATCGTGGCGGCCTGCGTGAGGATGGAAAAATACACGCCGCGAATCCGATTGCGGAAAATGACGTAGCCCAAAATTCCGGCGATGACAGCGGGGATGACGGCGATCGCAAACAGAGAAAACGGCGCAGAATAAAACGGTCGCCAAAACCAGGGCAGCTCTGTGCCGCCATAGAGCGACATAAACTCGGGCAAGCCGCTTCCCGGCGGCTGGGGCAGCTTCAGGTGCATCGCCAGCGCATAGCCACCAATGGTAAAGAAAATTCCGTGTCCCAGGCTGAGCAGTCCCGTGAAGCCCCAAATCAGGTCGATGCCGAGGGCGACGATCGCCAGCGCCAAAAAGCGACCCATCAAATTTAGGCGGAATGCGGAGATCAGCCACGGCAAGGCGAAGATTAAAAAGAGCGCGATCGCCGCTACGATGGCAATTTCGATCAACAGCGATCGCCGCTTTGCCAGATCCACTCCGCGAGATTGAACTAAAGTATCAACGGCCATGAGAGCTGCTTAAGTAACGGCAAGAAATAACGGCAAGAAGCAACAGCAAGAAAAACCTTCCTGTGCCCAACCTCGATTAGGCATCCACAGTGCGGCCCTTTTGGGGGAACATGCCAGCCGGACGAAACTGAAGGAAAACCACAATGAGAGCAAACACCATGACCTTGGCCATGCTGGTCGTCGCAAAAAAGGTAAAAAAGTCCTTGAGAAAGGGGATATTGGTTAAGTTTGCCAGAATTCCTGTGCCCACGATGTAGTCAGCAATGCCGATCGCCATCGCGCCGACGATCGTCCCTACTAATTTGCCGACGCCGCCCACCACCACCACCATGAAGGTGTTGACGATGTAGTTTTGACCCGTGTTCGGCCCGACAGAACCCAGCAGGCTAAGGGCACAGCCCGCAATACCCGCCAGTCCAGACCCCAGCGCAAAGGTGAGCGCATCCACCGTGCGCGTCGGAATGCCCAGACAGGCACTCATGTTGCGATTTTGCGTCACCGACCGAATCCGCAGCCCCCAGGCCGTGCGGTTAAGGAACCAGTAGACCCCCAGCACACACAGCACCGTCAGCACCATAATGAACACCCGCGTCGAGGGGAGCTGATAGTTGCCAATGGGAATCCCGCCCCGCAGCCAGGCGGGTGCCGTCACGTCTTTATTCTGTGCGCCAAACCAGGGCTGAGTAGCGGCGAGACCGTAGGTGCTGGCGACAATGTTGCCACCGACCAGAGCGATCGCCCCCGACAGAAACAGCAGCAGCGTCGTAGACCAGCCCTTAATCCGCTCAAAATCGGCCCGCCGCTTGACCACCCACTGCCCGCCGAAATACAGCACGCAAAACAGCAGCAGCCCAAACACCAGCACCCAGTTCACACTGCGGACAAACTGCTGAAGGATGAGACTGACGCCCCAGGTTGCCAGCAGCGTTTCGAGCGGTCGCCCGTAGAGATAGCGAATCACGCCCCGCTCCAGCAACAGCCCCACCAGCGCCGCTACGATAAATGCCGCAATGAGTGCGAAAAAGATATACACCTCAAACAGCGGCCCGCCGATCGCCTTGAAGATGTTTTGCACCACAAAGGTGGTGTATGCACCCAGCATCATCAGCTCACCGTGGGCCATGTTGATCACGCCCATTAAGCCAAACACGATCGCCAGCCCCAGCGCCGCCAGCAGCAAGATCGAGCCAATGCTAACGCCGTTAAAAATACCGTCCAGAATACTTGCAACCACAGGCTCTTCCCTACTGAGTCAGCAACAGGCACACGCCATCTGTAATGGAAAAATGATGAGGAAATGACGGGAGTGGGAGATCAGGGTAGAACTTGAGAGTCCCAAAGCAGCCCATTCCCCCGATTTCATCGTCCCGTCATCTCCTCATCTTTACTACGCTCGAACCCTAGATTTGGAACTTCCCAGGGTCACTCACATCCGTCTTTGTCCAGTCACAGGCAAAGCCCTTGGTTTCAGCGACGTACTGGTTCCAGGGAATCGGATCAACCGGAGCAGGGGTCGAGTAGACGATTTCAAACAGACCATCATCACGCACTTCACCCACACGCACCGTCTTAGAAATGTGGTGGTTAGGGAACATTTTCACGGGGCCATGGGGTGCCGCAAATTCCTGTCCATAGGCAGCAGAGCGGACGGCTTCTAGGTCAGTCGGTGTGCCTTCAGAACCAGCTTGTTCAACTGCTTGCTTCCAAATGTTGACCGAGATGTAGCCCGCTTCCATCGGGTCGTTGGTAACGCGGCTATCGCCATACTTGGCTTTGAACGCATCCACAAACTTCGTGTTTTCGGGTGATTCCACCGTCATGAAGTAGTTCCAAGCGGCGGCGTGGCCCAGCAGGTATTCTTTCCCGATCGCCTGCACTTCTTCTTCAGCAATACTGACCGACATCGTGGGGTATTTATCCGGCGTCAGACCCGCGCCCTGGAGCTGCTTAAAGAACGCCACGTTGCTGTCGCCGTTGAGCGAGTTGTAAATCACGCCGCCGTTGGGCAGAGCCGAGCGAATTTTGGCGATGATGGGTGCAACTTCCGTGTTGCCCAGCGGCAGGTAGTCTTCACCCACCGTCGTGCCGCCTTTGGCTGCCAGTTGGGCTTTGATGATGGTGTTGGCAGTGCGGGGGAACACGTAGTCGGAACCGACCAGGTAGAATTCCTTGCCCTTGTTTTCCAGCAGCCAGTCCACCGACGGCTCGATCTGCTGGTTGGGCGCTGCTCCTGTGTAGAAGATGTTCTTGGAACACTCTTGCCCTTCGTACTGCACAGGGTAGAAGAGCATGTGGTTTTTCTCTTCAAACACAGGCAGCACAGCCTTACGGCTGGCAGAGGTCCAGCAGCCAAAGATCACCACGACCTGATCTTGCTCGATCAGCTTTTTGGCTTTTTCGGCAAAGGTGGGCCAGTCCGACGCGCCGTCTTCGATGACGGGCACGATTTGCTTGCCCAGGATGCCGCCAGCCTGGTTGATCTCATCGATGGCGAGCAGGGTAGAATCAACCACGCTCTTTTCGGAGATTGCCATCGTGCCGCTGAGCGAGTGCAGGATGCCAACTTTAATCCCGTCTCCCGCAGCCGCAGGAGAAGCGCCAGGGGAAGATGAATCCGCAGCGGGGGAGCTTGCCGTAGTGGTAGTAGAGGGGGCACATGCCTTCAGCAACATGCTGGCTCCGAGTGCGGCGGAGCCGTAGACCATAAATTTCCGACGACCAAATAGCCTTGTCATGTAAATACGTCTCCTCATGAGAGGGGGCGAAATGAACGAATAATCATACTAGGGTGTGATGTTAGGTCTGGAGCCGCTGGCTATTTGTGCTTTAGACTACAAAACTGGGTTCTTAAGTTTTTATACATCTGCTTTTAGACCTTTTTGAGGGCGGCAGGACAGAGGTTTTGCAGCTTTAGATATCTAAACCTGGGAAGGATATGCCCCCTAGCTGATGTCAAAAAAAGGTCGGATTTCCTGAGTTTCGTCTGGTTTTGGGCAAATCCTTGACTGCTGGCTGCTCCATCCCCGCGACGGGATCGCGGCGAGTTTTCCAAATTTCTATCCTGCTCAGGATAAATTCTTAGAGATTCTTAACTTAATTTAATTAACTGAAATTAAGGTTTTTCCAAGCTAAGACTCCCGTGGACTGGCGGAAGACGCGGGCGTATCGGCAGCGTTTCGCAAGGCGGAGATGTCCCAAGCGCGATCGCCCTCTGCGTGTCGCTCTTGCTGCTCGTCAGTCTGCAACAGCCGCTCCAGGTCTTGGGTCAACTGGCGCGATCGCGCAATGATGGCCGTATCGTCGCCTGCCATCGCGGCCACGTCGCGCAGGGCTGCTTCATCATGCTGTTTGAAAATCTGCGCCGCTCGGTGGGCCCGGTAAGCGCGCACGCCCATCAGTTTGAGAGCTTCTACGCCCAGTTCCAGCGCGGAGCCAAAGGTTTCCCGCTGAATGATGTCCACGCCGTTGCGGATTAGTTCGTAGGCATGGCGGCGATCGCCCGCCCGCGCCAAGAGTTGCAGATGCGGAAAGTGTTTGTGGGCCAGCCGCACAATTTCCAGCATTTTCTCGCGATCGTCGATTGCCAGCACCAGCATCTTGGCGTCGGCTGCGCCTGCTGCGTGCAGCAGATCTAGCCGCGCCGCATCGCCATAAAACACTTTCCAGCCATAGCGCCGCAGCAGGTCAATCTGCGCCGGGTTGTGCTCTAGGACGGTGATGCGGTAGCCGTTGGCCAGCAGCAATCGCCCGACGATTTGCCCAAAGCGACCAAAGCCAACGATAATCACGGGGTTTTCGTTGTCGTCGATGTCGTCGGCTTCGCGCTCCTCTGCTGGCGGTGCAAAGTGGGGTTCAATCAGGCGATCGTAGGCAATCATAAACAGTGGCGACAGCATCATTGACAGCGCCACCACCGCAATCAAAATGCCCGCCAAATCTTCCGTCAACACCTGGGTCTGGGCAGCGAAAGAAAACAGCACAAAGGCAAACTCGTCGCCCTGCACCAGCGCAAAGGCAAACAGCAGGCTTTGGCTGAGCGCTAGCTTAAACAAGTTGCCCAGCCCCACCAACACGCCGCATTTCAGCAGGGTGACGCCGACGATCAGCCCGGCAATCAGCAGCGGCTGCGCCATGATCAGGTTAAAGTCGATGCTGGCTCCCACTGAGATAAAAAACAGCCCTAGCAGCAGGCTTTGGAACGGTTCGATGGTGCTCATTAGCTC
>RFIF01000464.1 GCA_003695655.1 Cyanobacteria bacterium J069 | reverse complement strand
CCCGCACAAATAAAATGTCCACCCCGTCCAGCTTTTCTGGCTTGATCGACGAGCGATGCAGCAGGCTTTTAGACGGGCGCACCGGCCGCAGATTCGCAAACAGATCAAACCGCTTTCGCAGTTCCAGCAAACCCGCCCTAGACACCGCCCCAAACAAAATGCCGTCTGTCCCTTCACAAAGCTGCGCCGTTACCTCCGGAAACCCCGCGCCAAACTGATGCACGGCCGGTTCCCCAATCAACCCCTGCTCTACCCGCACCGCAAAGCCGTGTAGCGCTGCTAAATGCGTCAGCACCGTCAGCGCCGCCGACACCACCTCCGGCCCCACGCCCTCGCCAGGCAGGGCCACCAATCGATACTCTCGAATCCCCACAATCCACACTTCCCACAGCAGACCTATGGATGATAATACGTCTGGCAGGAGTTAGGGATCAGGGGTTAGGGATTAGGAGTTAGGGGTCAGACAGAATGCCTTTTCCAAAATTTAGAAAAATCTATCGACTATTGGGCGGGGCAGTGGCGCTGTACGCGGCGGCTTGTGCGCTGGTGTGGGTGGGGCAGACGCGGCTGATTTTTCGTCCAGACGCGGAGATTCGCACCACGCCAGACGAGGTTGGATTGAGTTATGAAACAGTGGATTTGCCCGTGGGGTCGGGTCGGGTGCGCGGCTGGTGGATTGGCGCGGGTCGGGACAATGCGCCAACGGTGCTATATCTGCACGGTACAGGCAGCAATTTGGGCGATCATCCCCGGCTAGCGGCGCAGTTTTACGAGCTGGGCTGGTCGGCTTTTTTGATCGATTATCGGGGCTATGGCGAGAGCCAAGGCGACTTTCCTAGCGAACAAGCCGTCTATGCCGATGCAATCGCCGCCCTCGCTTACCTTACGGAAACCCGTCGCATCCCGCCACAGCGCATCGTCGTCATGGGAAGATCCATAGGCGGCGCGATCGCCCTCGAACTGGCAACCCGCCATCCCGACCTGGCCGCCGTTGTGGTCGAAAGCTCGTTTACCTCTATGCGAGACATGATCAGCCATTTTGTACCCGTGCAGTTGCTGCCAGTGGATTTCTTGCTGCATCAAAAATTTGACTCGCTGGCGAAAGTGCGATCGCTCCAGATGCCGCTGCTGATAATTCACGGGACGGGCGATCGCGTGGTGCCGTCTCGCATGGGGCAAGCGCTGCATGATGCCGCCTCGCCGCCCAAGGAACTGCTGCTGATTCCCCAGGCGGGACACAGTAATTTGCGTAGAACCAACCGGGCGCTCTATTTTCAAACGCTCCAGCAATTTGTAAATCGCTACGTTGTATCCTCTGCGGTAGAACCCTCGCGCAATTCCGAGACGGATCGCTTCACAAATCGCCCCACGCCATCGCACCAGCCCTAAATCCAGCCTTTTGCTAAGGATCTTTTACCCAGGAATCGACGCTGTGAAGGATGCTAAGTGGATATCGGAAAATCAAGTCTGGGCATGGCTTGTGACGCTGGCGGTGCTGTTGGGCGTCTGGTTTCGCATGTCTGGATTGGGCGATCGCGTGTATTGGGTGGATGAAGTCGCCACCTCGATTCGCATTTCCGGTCACACCCGCGCCGAGGTCACTACTCAACTCAGCGACGGGATGCCCCGCACCCCTGCCCAACTCCAGCAGTTTTTACATCCCGCCCCCGATCTGCCGATCTCTCAAGTCCTCCGCGCCCTGGTTCAAAGCCCCGAACACACGCCGCTCTATTTTCTACTCGCCCACGCCTGGACAAAGCTCTGGGGCAGTAGCGTCGGGGCACTGCGATCGCTCTCTGTTCTGTTCAGCCTGATCTCACTCGCGCTCATCGGGCGACTCGCCAGCCAGTTGTTTAATTCCGTAAAAGCTGGGGCGATCGCCACTACATTACTCGCTCTGTCGCCCTTTTTCGTATCCTACGCCCAGGAAGCTCGTCCTTACAGCCTGTGGAGCGTCACGCTGCTGTGGAGCAGTCTGGCACTTTGGAACGCGATGGAGAATGTGCCAGAGAATGAAAAACAGAACGCTACAGAGAACGCAACTCAACATTCTACCCGCCGCTGGCTGCACTATGGATTGAGCCTGGCGCTGGGACTTTATACGTCGCTACTAACGGCATTGGTGCTGCTGGGGCAAGGGCTGTATGTGCTGTGGGCAGGCGACTCCCAAAACGATCTGTCCCAGAATCGCGCTCAGCGACGAGGATTCATCCAGGCGGCTGCGCTGGCGATCGCGCTGTTTCTGCCGTGGGCGATCGTCGTGCTGAGCCAGTGGGATACACTGCAAGCCAACACTGAATGGGCGCGCCAGCCGATGGGGGTGCTATCGATGCTGGTGATCTGGCTGTATAGCCTGATTGTGCTGTTTTTTGATGCGCCCGTGGAATTGGGATCTGTAGCGGGGGTTGCGGTCAAATTTCTCATGGCGCTGCTGACGCTGGGGGCGATCGCCACTTCGTTGATCTGGGTTAGGCGACAGCCACAAGTTGGGCGATTTGTGGCGGCGCTGCTGCTGCCCGTGCCCCTTGTGCTGCTGGCAATCGATCTGCTGCGCCAGGGACAGGCTTCGGCTACATCTCGCTACTTGATTCCTGCGCTGCTGGCGGTGCTGCTGTCTGTGGCGGGATGGCTGGCAAGCTGGCGATCGCCGCCGTTCTGGCAGCGCAGCGTTCTAGCATTTCTGCTTACCGTCAGCTTGCTCTCCTGCATGTCTAATCTCCAGCGCATCCCCGACTATCAAAAATCTCGCAATCGCTACAACGCTGAAATCGCCACCCTGATTAACCAGCAGCCCTCGCCGCGCCTGGTTGCCGAGTCTCCTCTGGCGCTCGATCTAGTATCTCTCAGCCTTGTTCTCAAGCCAGATGTTTTGATTCAAATCTTCAATCCATCAATCGTGCCAGCTCAAAGCTGTGAAACGATTCTATTACTAAATCCATCTGCATCACTTCAGCAGCAATTTCAGCAGCGCGATCGCCTCCAGTTTACGGAAATATTCCGTCCGCCGCTGTTAACAGGAATGGATATTCATCTATCTCTATGGCGTGCAGAGAATCATGATTTACCTTGTTCCCCTAGCTGAGTTTCTAGAAATCTCAAAGCAGTACAATAACTATGTCTCGTTTAGTGCGATCGCCCCTTAAATTCATACAAAAACCTGGTCAAATTACGGGTTTAATGTTTGCAATCCTGATTCTACTGGGCGTGCTGTTTCGGGTATATGGATTGGGCGATCGCGTATATTGGGTGGATGAAGTCGCCACCTCGGTTCGCATTTCTGGCTACACCCGTGCTGAGGTAGCTGAGCAGCTTAGCGACGGCGTACCCCGCTCGCCGGCAGAACTCCAGCAGTTTCTGCATCCTGCACCCGATCTGCCGCTCCGCCAAGTCCTCCGCACGCTGGTTCAAAGCCCCGAACATAGCCCGCTCTATTTTTTAATCGCCCATGCCTGGACAAAGCTCTGGAGCAGCAGCGTCGTAGCACTGCGATCGCTCTCGTTACTATTCAGCCTGATTGCGCTGGGACTAATCGGGCGACTCGCCGGCCAGTTGTTTAATTCTGCCAAAACAGGGGCGATCGCCACTGCTTTCCTGGCTTTATCACCCTTTTTTGTGTCCTACGCTCAGGAAGCACGTCCTTATAGCCTGTGGAGCGTCACGCTGCTATGGAGCAGTTTGGCGCTTTGGAACGCGATGGAGAATCCAGAAGAGAACGGAGAAGAGAATGCAAAACAGAACAGTCCAGGGAAGGTAGCGCACTACTTCTCGCGCCGCTGGCTATACTACGGGCTGAGTGCAGCGTTAGGACTATATACCTCGCTGCTGATGGGGCTAGTGCTGCTGGGGCAGGGATTGTATGTGCTCTGGGTGGGCGATTCGCGGAGCGATCCGTCCCGAATTCGTCAGCAGCGGCGGGGATGGCTGCAAGGGGCGGGGTTGGCGGCAGCGCTGTTTTTGCCGTGGGTGCTCGTGGTACTGAGCCAATGGGAAACGCTGCAAGCCAACACCGAATGGACGCGGCAGCCGATGGGCTTTTTGCCCCTGCTGGCCATCTGGCTATACAACACCTCCGTCCTGCTGTTCGACGTGCCTGCCACCCTGTCGCCCGACCTGCCCACTCTAGCGAAACTGCTGACCTCTATCCTGCTGGTGGGCATCATGGCGATCGCCCTCCGCACACTTCAGCGTCACACGCCGCACCAGGTTTGGGGCTTTGTGCTGCTGTTTGCCTTCCCCCCGCCCTCCTGCTGGGGCTAGATATCCTCCGCAACAGTCAGCTTTCCACGGCTGCCCGCTATTTGCTGCCGTTTCACCTGGGCATGATTTTAGCGCTATCCTTTTATCTGACACATCTACTCCATGCCAAATCCCCCTCCAGTCGGCGTTTTGGGCAGGGGTTGCTGTGTAGCCTGGTTGCCCTTTGCATTCTGTCCTACGGCTTCCAGCTCCAGCAGCCGCCCAAATATCAAAAGAGCCGCAACCTCCACAATCGGGCGATCGCCACAATCATCAACCAAATGACGACACCGCGCCTGATTGCCGAGCCAGCCCAGACAATGGATTTAGTCTCCCTCAGCCTCGACTTGCAGCCCCACACTCAAATTCAGATTGCAGCCAGCAAAGGCGAACATACTCCAGGCAATCATCTATTATTAGAACCGTGCCAGCCCTTATTTTTATTAAATCCATCCGCTGAGCTAATAGCCGCCACTCAAACCAGCATTTTAGGGCAAGTCAAAGAAGCCTATCGCCCTCAAAAACTGGTGCCCAATGAGTTAGCCCTTTCTCTCTGGCAAGTAAACAGGCAGTGCGCCGCTGAACCGTCATGAAATCCTTCATCGCCGAGCTACAGAAAAAACACAACGCCTTTGCGATTCGCCAAGGTGAAAGATTAGTTAGAAGTTTGGAAAACCTGATTAGTGAGTATTCGAGCGTTGGTGATTCTACCTTCTTTGAATCAAGCCATTTTCCCTGGGTTTCCCTCCTGGAATCCAATTGGCAAGCCATCCGACAAGAAGTAGACCGCTTGCTTATAGATGTCTACTCAATTCCCAATTTTCAAGATATTTCAACCGATCAAATTAGCATTACTCAAGACAATTTATGGAAAACTTATTTTCTCTATGGCTATGGCTACAAAGCTGAGCAAAATTGTCAGCGCTGTCCTAAAACCACTCGCCTGGTTGAGCAAATTCCGGGCATGAAAACGGCCTTTTTCTCAATTTTGCTACCGCATAAGCAGATCCCGGAGCATCGCGGCCCTTACAAAGGTCTATTGCGCTATCACTTGGCGCTGAAAGTGCCTGCTGCCTCTGAGCAATGCGGCATTCGCGTGGGGAACCAAGTCCGTCACTGGCAGGAAGGAAAAAGCCTGGTTTTTGACGACACGTTTCCTCATGCCGCCTGGAATAAAACAAACGACATTCGCGTCATTTTATTTTTAGATTTCGTGCGCCCCATGCGTCCGCCCGTGTCCTGGTTCAACCAATTCATGATCCAAGTCATCGCCTGGTCGCCCTATGTGCAAAGCGGGCGCAAAAATCTTCTAGCCTGGGAAACCCAACAGAAATAGTCAGTCCTAGTTTATACAGTTAATCAATAAGCTAATTAATAAATGAAAATTGCAATTCTTGCATCCGGTTTTCTACCCGTCGTTGATGGCGTTACGGTCACGCTACTGCATCGCTTGCGACGGCTGAGTGAACTGGGACATCAGGTTTTGTTGTTCTGTCCAAGCTATAAAACGCTCGAATCTATTTATCCTAATTGGGCAGATTATACCGGAAACTTTTTACCGGGAATTGAGGTTGTCAGCCTGGCCAGTACGCCCTTCATGGGTATTGAGTTTGAGCGCAACGTCAGCAGCAAGTCCTATACTCAAGTATTGCAAGAGCTAGATCGATTTCAGCCAGATATCATCCATGTAGATGAACCCGATCGCCTGTTTCTTGGCTTCGACAAAGTTCCAGCGATCGCCTATGCAAAATCACGCCAAATTCCCTGCATCAGCTTCTATCACACTAATTTTCTGGAATACCTGGACGACTTCTTGCCACTACCCGCTCCACTCCAAAATTTAGTGAGATGGCTGTGTAAACAGTTCATCACCAAGCGAGTATTTAACACCTATAATGCAACGCTCACCAGTAGCAAAACCACTTATGATAAGCTGCTCAAGATTGGCATTAAAAATGCAGTTTACGAGGAATTATTAGGCGTTGATTTAGCTACGTTTAATCCAAATCTGCGGCAGGAACAGTTTTTTGAGCAGCACTATGGAATTACGACAGGCGATCGCACAACGCTCATATTTTTAGGCCGATTAACCCCTGATAAAGGTTGGAAATTCACCCTCAAAGCCATTCCAGAACTAGTGCAAAAGCTCGACTCAAATCGGATTTCGCTGATCATTGCGGGGGATGGAGAACTCCGCAGCGCCATTGACCAAGCGCTCACGGGCGTCGTCGATTTTCACCTGTTGGGTCGGGTTTCGCCAGAACAAATTCCTGCGCTGATGGCAAACAGTGACATTCACGTCACCACCTCCCAAAAAGAAACCAAAGGACTGACCCTGTTTGAAGCTTTCGCGTCTGGGATTCCCGTCATGGCTCCCGCAGCGGGCGGCGTGTTAGACAGCATTCAGCCCGGTTGGAACGGATTGCTCTATCAACCCGGCAACGCTGCGGATTTTGTGACGCAACTCCAGCGCCTGATCGAAGATAAACCCCTGCGGCAGCAGATGGGACGGCAGGCAAGAGACTGGGTGCAGCCCTACGATTGGCATCAGGCAGTGGATCGCCTGGTGCAAATTTGGGACTCACATCTGTCAACCACAGCCTGATGTCTGTCGGTTAGCGGCGAGAGCGATCGCCCCTTAGCGTGGCCAGAGATACCCTACATACAGCAAAATGCTGTCGCGGCCAGGGTTTGGGGGGTACAACTCGGCATTAGAAATATGGTGCCAGCGTAGGCCTACCATCAGTTGCTCTTGGTCTTGAAGGCGGAACGTCGCGCCGCCACCCACTTGGGGCGTGAAATTGAACTGTGACCCGCCATTTGCGGGTGTATCTTCGCTAGTGACTAAAAACCCTGCACCACCATCGACATAGAGTGACCAGGTTTCTTCGCGCACAAAATGCCAGCGCAGCAGCAGCCCCAAATTCAAACCCACTGCATCATCACCTGGCTGAATAATCTTTAGCTTGTTTAGCTCCAAATTGATGCTGTGACCATTGGCAAAGAAATCGGTAATCCCAACGCCCGCCAGCCCAAACGCAGCAAAACCGTCATCGTCCCGGTCATAGGAGATCGCCGGCCCCGCCTGCACATACCAATAGGTTTGACCCACTGCACCAAACCGTTCGGGAGTCGCTTGTTCGTCTTGCTGAGCCTGGGCAAACAGTCCCTCTGGCAGCGGCTCCAGCCACTCTCCGGGCGCATCACTAGCCAAAACTTCACGCGCAGGCGGCGCAGTTACCCCAGCCGGATTTAGCAAATCGGCCGCACGCTGCGAATCACCACTCTGGAGCAAATCGGCTGCGGTTTTTACTTCAGCTTCTACTGCGGTTTCCAGTTGGATGCTCTGGGCGATCGCCTCTCCAGAAGCAGGTTCAGGCTGTCCCTGCCTCCATTCAAGCGGCGGATCAGAGGCGAGTTCAATGGGTGGGGTGAGTGGGGAAGCAGCAAGGCGATCGCCCTGGGGAAGGGAGTTTCCGGCATCGAGTTCTGTCGGAGATTTTGCCAGGCGCAGGGGAGACTCTATCGACCGCATGGCACTAGCTTCAGCCAGCGCTGAGTCTTCTGTGGCCAAAGCTGACGCAGGAGTCTGTAGCACAGTGATGCCCGCAGTTGTCAATGCAAGTGCAATATAAGAGAGCACGGAACGCACAGAGAGGTGATGAAGTGGCAATTGCTCTGTTAATGTCTGAAGAATAGCGAATGTCATTTGAGTAGATCGGTTTTTTGAACTATTCATGCTTGGATTTTCTTGAGTAGGACTTACGCAGTTGGATGATTTTTCGCGGGCTGCGCCCGCGAAAAATCATCCAGAATCTATAAAACTCGTTTCAACT
>RFIF01000463.1 GCA_003695655.1 Cyanobacteria bacterium J069 | reverse complement strand
TCCCTAACCCCTAACCCCTAACTACCGCCCTCCCAGCCGCAGTACTTCATCCGCCACACCCGATTCCTGGATACAGATGGCATAAAGCTGGAGTGAGTTCAGCGGCAGGCGAGACTTGGCTTGTTCAATCGACATCCCCGGAGCCGTGCAAAACTCCTGGACGACCTGGTTGTACTGCTCTGTGGTGCCCAGCAGCGTGTCCAGCGTGGTGGGGTCTTGCAAACTAGGCAGCAGCCGGGCGATCACTGCATCTGTCAAGATGTTGGTCGAGTCGGTAGCCGTAGCAGGCAGCAACTCACTTTGGGTAATAGCAGTTTGCACCGCCTGCCGCAAAATGCTCTCGCCCTGGGGACTGTTCAGAAACGTCCGCAGCATAGCTGGCGACACGCCCGCATTAGCCTGGAGAACGGTACGAAACCCGACCAGGCTGCTGGCAGTAAGCACATCTGATACCGTTGTCAAATAGTCGCGATAGAGCACCGGGCTGGCGGTTGAACCATCGCCACAGCGGACGTTGCCCTGGTCGGTCGGGCCCGCTGCCACATCCACCTTGCCCTGCTCCAAACAAGCGCTAATCGTGGTCTGAATTTCGGGCGAAAACATCTGCCCCAGGCGTTGCAGGGCACCGCTGCGCTCAGGGGACTGGGGTGGCTCGGCGGCCCCTGCCCGTTGGGGAACGAGTCCTGAGAGCGCCAGCGCACTCAAAGTAGTCAGCGTTAGGAAAAGTTTCTGCATAGTCCAGGTCTGTATCTTCCAGGTCTATATCATCGTCCAGGCAGGGAGAGGGTCTGTTTGGCAATGCCTGTATTTACAGATTTCAGCTTCCCAAACCGTAGCATACAGAATTTACAGAAGTAGCATACAGAATTTACAGAATTGGTCAGGCGGGCGACACCGGAATGAAGACTCAGTCTGGGTCAGTTAGCAAATACGACGCGAATCGCCACACAGCACTTGCCGCATCTGCTGCATGTTGCGTGGCAAGTCTAACCGCACGGCTTCCTGAATCAGCGGCGTTGGAATGGGAAGCATGGGCGCAGCCTCGACCGTGTAAGTCAGCAGCGTGCCAAAGCCCATCGGCTCCAGCGCCAGGTTTGCCAAAAAGCTTTTGAAGCTGCCCCGCTCTTGCCGAAAGCAGATGTGGCGGCGGACACCCTGCACGCGTTCTGTCACTTGTAGGTAAACTTCTACCTGCACGGCCAGCATTAGAAAATGTTTGCTGGCTGCCTGAAAGACCTTTTTGGTGCGCGAGTCGGGTTTGGCGTGGGCATCGGGGCAGTCTTGCAGGAGGGTGCTCTGGGTCATATCGGGGAAATACTCTACCCAGCGAGGATAGTGGGTCAACTGGCTCCAGGCATTGTCAGGCGCAAGAGACAGATGCATCTGGGCGGTTACTCCTGTACCCCAGAGTTCGGCAGTGTGTGACGTGAGGAGGATCTCGCCTTTCAGCAGGCGATCGCGCTCGGTTTTGGGCAGATGACGAGCAGCGCTGGCCTCTGTCCCGGCTGGTGATTCCGAAAAGGGAAGGATTGTGTTCAACGGTCTAGTCTCCCGTAGAGTCTCGAAGCTGTAGCGAGGGGGTCTTAACCAAGGCAGCACACATCATCCACAGTGTGCAATGGGAATCATCAGGATTCTCCGGGGGAAACCTTGAAGATTTGAGTAAGTTTTGATGAGCCGGGGCAACGATGGGGCGGGATCAGGGGGCGATCGCCCGCCTGGTTGCTCACCCAGATTCTCCAACAGTTTCCCAGACTGAACCGTCACTTAAAGAACGAAAGCACCTGAGCGAAAGCGCGATGTTGTAAAAATTACTGCTTAGCTTCAAGCCTGCCTAACCTTACAACACTTCACTGTTTTCCTATGCTTCCCCAAAAGCTGGAGATTCCAACTTCACCCCCACTAGCGTCCCGATCCCGTGTCAAAATAGACCATCGTATAGCAGGGATCAGGTGCTAGGGTCAGGGGTCAGGTCTAGAAGAGCCTGCTACAGAAGAGCCTGCTACAGTGGGCTTGGCTGGTTGTAAGCTAGTTTCCTGTGCGCCTCACCTCTCGATTTAGCGCTATATCAAGGCGTCCTGCCTTGCCACTCGACGATTTCCTCGCCCTGAATGGAGTTACAGCCGTGGGTCGCTCTCCCAACTTAGCCATCACGATTTTTCTGTACGTTGCTGGCATTCTATTGGTCATGATGGCAGTGCTGCTGCTGTTGCAATCCTTTGGCGTGCTGACAGAAATTCCCAGAGAAGCTGTTTATGCGCTGGTGCTGCTGGCGATCGGTTCTGGCATCCTGGCAGGCGTCCGCAGACGAGGCTAACCCATGAAGCCGACGACAATGATTTTCTTGATTTTGCTGGGTGTCCTGGCTACGGTCTGGGTCATGCGCGGGTTGGGCATTCTCACGTTTATTCCCGGCGGGCTGCTGTGGCTGCTGCTGCTGGGCACGATCGGCGCGGGCGTGGTGGATATTGTACAAAAAACTCGTCGCTGGTAGATGTTTAGGATCAGGGGTTAGGGGTTGGGGGTTAGGTTTGAAAGCCCAGCCAGATGGAGTTTCAGCAGGTTCAAGCCGATTGGATTGTCGCGAGTCTGCTAGCGCTATGGAGCCAGCGCTATGGAGCCAGTGCTATAAAGTCAAACCGCCAAGCCATCAGGAACAGCGGCAGTTCTGTCTGTAGGTTTAGATCTGGGCAAACAGGCAGACATGACTGTGTTTGGGTCGTCCCCGCTGCCTGAATCTTCAGTTCTACAAGACCCTACTATAATGCGGATTCGGTTTTTCACGCTCCTGACAGGCATGCTGCTGGTGCTTGGGGTAATGCTCAAGCTGCTCACTTCCGCGCAGTCGCAAGTCACCCAGTCGCAAATTATCCAGCCTGACACTCAGCCAGAGAGCCAGCCAGAGAGCCAGCCAGAGTTATGCCCAGACGTGGCTGAAGTGCCGGCCTCGAAAACCCTGCGATCGCTGGATTTGCCCCAGTTTGGGATTGAGCTGGATATTCCTGAGAATTTTCAGCCCTGGGTGGAGGACGACGGCTCTGTGGTCATTCTCGACCCAGGAACCTTTGAGGTGCTGAGCTGTGTGGAGCGGGGCGGACGGGCGATCGCCCCCCGTGGCATCTACTCCCTCCGCATCACCCGCCTGCAAAACCCGGAGGAACAACCGCTGCCTGCTTTTATTCACCAGCAGGGCGAAATTGATCGGAATTCTCAGCCCTACAACTTAGAAGGCATACCTGTGCTCCTAACCCGCCCCGAACCGGGTTATACCGTCCGGGCCTGGTTCATGCCGCCCCAGTCTCAAGCCGTCGTCGTCTTGTCGGAAAGCTGCGACTGTGAACTGGAATACGACGACATGCGGTTCTGGCTCCAGCGCATCCGGCTCCTGCCCAACCCCTAACCCCCAATCCCTAACCCCTTACTCGCCAGCCATTCTGGGTTATACAGCCGCGACTGATAGCGCGCCCCACCGTCACAGAGCACCGTCACAATCGTATGTCCCGGCCCCATCTGCTTGGCCAGGGCCACCGCTGCGCCCACGTTGATGCCCACCGAGCCACCCATAAACAGCCCCTCCCGGTTCAAAAGTTGGTAGACCACGCGCAGCACCTCCTGGTCGTCGATGCGAATCGCGTCATCCACAGGCGCGCCCTCCAGGTTGGCGGTGATGCGGCTGGTGCCAATGCCTTCGGTAATGGAACTGCCCTCTAATTTCAGTTCACCCGTTTTGAAGTAGTGATAGAGGGCGCTACCCATGGGGTCGGCCAGCACGCAGCGAATATTAGGATTCTTTTCCTTAAAGAAGAGGGCAGCTCCGGCGTAGGTGCCGCCTGTGCCCGTCGCGGCGACCCAGGCATCGATCTTGCCCCCGGTTTGCGCCCAGATTTCTGGGCCGGTGGTTTCGTAGTGCGCCTGACGGTTGGCTAAGTTGTCAAACTGGTTGGCCCAGATGGCGTTGTCCATCTCTTCGGCGATGCGTCCCGACAGCTTGACGTAGTTATTCGGGTCTCGATAGGGCACGGCTGGCACGGGGCGCACCTCGGCCCCCAGCGTCCGCAGCAGATCCATCTTTTCCTGCGACTGGGTTTCGGGAATGATAATCAGACACTTATAGCCCTTGGCATTGCAAATGTGGGCCAGCCCAATGCCCGTGTTGCCTGCGGTGCCTTCGACCACCGTTCCGCCGGGTTTCAGCAAGCCCTCTTTTTCGGCATTTTGGATAATGTACAGCGCTGCTCGGTCTTTCACAGAGCCACCAGGATTAAGAAATTCTGCTTTCCCCAAGATTTCGCAGCCTGTTTCTTCGCTAAAGCTATGTAGGCGAATCAAGGGCGTATTCCCGATTGTGCCGACAAATCCGCTTTTGATATCCATGCTCTATGCCTGAGTGTTTTCCTCCCAGCATTCTAGAGCGTGGGGCGGGCCAGTGGAAGCTGCAAGACCGGACTTCTAGGGATTTCCAGAGCAGCTTTCTGGCTCCTGTTAGGCTAGGATTATCGAGATTTTTACCTATCGGGTCAGCGCTATGGTGACTCAGCCCTGCCAAACTCAACCCCGCCAAACTCAGCCCCGCCAAACTGCCTCTGCCCTGCCGCCAGAAACCGCCCCGCCGCCGCCATCTGTTGTTTATCCCAGTTCCGACGGTAAACCCTTGGCCGAAAGCTATATTCACCTATACGCGATCATCGTGACGCTGGAGGTGCTGCGGCAGCATCTCAAAGGGCAGCGGGCGACGGTGTTGGCGGATCAGTTTTTGTATTATGCCCAGGGCTTGCCGCGGTTGCGGGTGGCACCGGATGTGATGGTCATCCAAAATGTGGAGCCGGGCGGACGGGACAACTACAAAATTTGGGAAGAGGGCGAGGTGCCTGCGGTGATTTTTGAAATAACCTCACCGGGCACCGCCAGACATGATGAAACGTTCAAATACACACTATACGAGCAGTTGGGCGTCCAGGAATATTGGCTGTTTGACCCTAAGAGCGAGTGGATTCCCGAACAACTGCGCGGCTATCGGCTGCACCGCGAAGTGTACGAGCCGATCACTGACGGACGCAGCGCTGTGCTGAATCTGAGGTTGCAGGCCGATGGAGAAATCATCGCCTTTTATCAAGAAGATACGGGCGAAAAGCTGCTGATTCCTGATGAGCTGTGGGACTTAGTGGAGCAGGAGCGGCAGCGGGCACAAGCAGAACGCCAGCGGGCGGATGAGGCAGAGCGATCGCGCCAATCTGCTATTCCCAAACTGCAAGCCCTGGGCCTCAGCGCCGAGCAAATTGCCGAAGCCCTTAGCCTGCAACTGACAGAGGTTCAGCAGTATATGACTCAAGCAAATGATGCGGCTGATTAAAACGCCTGAATCCATTCCTTGAGGTGATATTCCGTCCAGATGCCCGCTGTCCAATAGGGGTCGTCTTCGATTAGCTTGCGGGCAGCGGCTTCGTCGGGTGCGTCGTAGACACCGAAGACCATCGTCAGGTCTTGGGTGGGGCCGAGGGTGACGACGGAACCAGTTTGCTTGAGCTGAGTCAGGCGATCGAGGTGGGCTTGGCGATAGGGAGCACGCTGCTCGACGACGTTGTCGCAATAGCTGCCCCACATGACATATTTCGGCATGGGTGCGGGGTTGAAAGATAAAGGATTAATGGTTAAAGCAGGAGCGATCGCCCCCTTGCGGCCTCACTCTGGACTCAGCTTTTGCAGCTCATAGATATTCCACAGTGCGCCGCCCAGCGCTGAGAACTTTACGCCCTCCACCGTATTGCGCACTGCCGACAGCGACAGCGCGTTTACCAAATGGATAAAGGGCACATATTCCTGAGCGAGGCGCTGGGTTTCAGCATAGATCGCTTTCCGTTGGTCATCATCAAGCTGTTGGCTGCCCTGGATATAGAGGTCGCTAATCCGCTGTTCCCAGTCGGCGATGACGCGCCCTTCGATGGGGTCTTGCCCGCTGAGTGCGCCCTGATTAAAGGCGTGCAGCGTGCCGTTGACCGACCAAACATTGCGGCTGCCGTCTGGCTCTACGCCTGCGCCACTGAAGCCGAGAATGTGCGCTTCCCAGTCGAGGGTGTCGGAGAGTTTACCAACGAGTGTATTGAAGGCGATCGGCTGAAAGTCAACCGTGATGCCGAGTTTGTCGAGATCTTGCTTGATCTGTGCGCCCAGGCTTTCGCGGATTTTGTTGCCCGCGTTGGTAATCAGCGTAAAGCGGACAAGGTTGCCATCGGCATCGGCCAGCCGTCCCTGGGCGTTGGTGCGAAAGCCTGCTTGCTGGAGCAGTTGTTTTGCTTGATCCAGGTTGTAATCGTAAACAGGTAGCCCGTTTTCGGGGGTAAGTGCGTAGGGGCTTTGCTGATAAATCGGCGAATTTTGCGGAACGCCAAGGCCCTGGTAAATGTTGTTGATCAGGCGCTGGCGATCGATGGCATAGGCGACGGCCTGGCGAAACTCGACGGTGTTAAACCAGCGCGATTTGATGGGATCGACCAGAGGCGTGCCGTTGCGACTGCCCTGGTTGAGGTTGAACGCGAGGAATGTCGTCGTGAGCGCGGGGCCGCCGTTGTAGATTTTGAAGTTGCCTCGCTCTTCTTCGCGCTTCATCAGGGCAAAGTAGTCGGGCGTCACACCCAGCACATCTAGCCCGCCGGAGCGAAACTGAATCAGCGCAGTGTCGGTAGAGCCAGCGATTTGAATAACATATTGCTCGATATAGGGCTGGGGATTGCCCTGCTCGTCTTTGCGCCAATAATTGGGGTTACGTTCCAACACGATCCGCTCGGCGGGTTGATAGCTCTTGAGCGTGTAGGGGCCGTTGCAGATGATTTCAGACGGGGGCGTGTCGGTGCCCCAGGCGGAGAGAAAGCGGGGTTTGCCGTCGGCTCCGGTAGAAAACACGTAATCTGACAGGACATGCTTAGGCAGGATCGAGATGCCGCCCGCAAACCGGAGCAGCGGCGCAAAGGGTTCGGGAGAGATGAATTCGACCTGGCGATCGCCCACTTGATTCACGGTGGGAAACTTGCCTTCCGCCCCAACGCGCAGGATGTCGCTCTCGCCGCTGGGGATCTCCGGGTTGAAGTAGATATCGTTGAAGCTGAAAATCACGTCCTCGACGGTAAGCGGTGCCCCGTCCGACCATTTCAGCCCCTCGCGCAGGGTAAAGGTGATGCGCTGCTGGTCATCAGAAATGTCCCAGGATTCGGCCAATCCCGGCACTAGCTCACCCGTCGTACCATCTTGCTCCAGCAGTCCTGTAAACATCAGCCCCAGCGCTGGATTAGCCTCTTTGCCGACGGGGCCGTTAAAGGTTTTGGGATCGCCGAGATCCGCAATGACGATGCGCGGCACCTGAGCGGCCTGGGTCGTCATCGCGGTGGGATTGCAGCCGCTCAGGGCGATCGCCACGACCAGCAGCAGCGGCAGGACAGGCGTTGCACGTAGCCATCCCTGAGGCAATCGCCCCCAGCACAGCCGACCGAAAAGCCGTGAGAAAAACCTGAAAATCATCATGGGTACGGAGGAGAGTCGGAGCACGCGACGATGGTTATACACTAGGGGCTGTCATCAATTATTGGCGAAATTTAGGTTTCTTAGGAGTTTCAGCCCCTAGCCTGGTTTGTTTGGGCGGGCGCGATCGTGCTGATTCCTCAAGGGTTCCGAGGTGAATTGATGACGCGCCCTAGCCAAACTTGAGCCAAATAGGGCTTTCGTAATTTTCTTTGAAGTGGCTGGCTAGTTCAAGTGTTTTGGTTTTATAGTGATAGCGGCAGGCGATCGGCAGCAAATAATCGCCTAGCAGCACTAAGCGCTGTCATTTGTTTCCGGTCTAATGCAGAACTCCGGTCTAATGCAGAGCTAATGCTGGCAGCGGCAAATTTAATGCATCTTTGATGCGCCTTTTTAGAAAATTGCTCATACCCTTAATAAGACTTGTGATGAGAGCAAGACTTAAACCCTTTTAGACAATCCTAATCCCCTTACGCCAGACCCGACGCATGAAATCCCAACCCAACCCAGACCCTTCCCTGCGGAACGCTGGAGCCGCACTGCCGCCTAATCCCGCTGCTGCACCTGCAAGCGGCTACGCACCAACGGTGCCCATGTCGGTTTACCGAGAGTTATCGGCCGAGCTACAAGCCAGTAAAGCAATGCTGGACTCACTTAATCAGCAAAATCAGCAGCTTGTGCGCCAAAATCAGCAGTTTCGGCAGGAAATTGAACGGCTCAGTGCGTCGGTGCTGAATCTTCAACAGATCGCGGGCCTACCCCAGCCGGGTTGGGGTGCGCCGACGCGCGCCGATCAGGAAGATGCTATGGCGATCGCCGATCAAATTCGCCTACCCGTCCGCCCGCCCTCTACCAAGACCGCTCCCAAGACAGCCCAGAAAAAACCTGCCCGCCCCCCTGCTATACCCAACGCTGCTGGAACCAATGCCGCTACGGCCAGCGCCTCTGCCGATCCGCTACGGTTTACTGAGCAGCCAAGCGGTCTGCCAGTGGGCGACCTGTCAGAAAGTAGCCCCCGCGACCTCAGCGGACTCTGGCTCTGGTTTACGGTGCTGGCGATTATCATCACCGCCTTTGGGGCTGGATTTATGGTAGTGCGCCCGCTGTTGCCCAATAGCGGCAAATAAACAGCGACCAACAAATCGCCAGTAGCCGCAAATCAGTTTGCCAATGAGTTGAGCGATTCGGTAGCGACTTAATGGCGCTTAGTGGCGCTTAGTGGCGCTCGGTAGAGACTTCATGGCACTCAGTAGCGCTCAGCGGTGACTGGGCGGCGGCTCCGTGGCGGCTGAGTCCCGTCATCCGGCGATCATGCCGTTAGTTAGTTAGGCAAGCGGCAGCGAAAACCGAAAGGTGCTGCCCTTGCCCACTTCACTTTCTACCTCAATCTCGCCCCCCTGAAGCTGCACTAGTCGCTGTGAGATGGCCAAGCCCAGCCCGGTGCCGCCTGAGTGTCGATTGCGAGAACGATCTGCCCGCCAAAATCGCTCAAAAATATGGGGCAAGTCTTCGGGAGCAATGCCCTGCCCGGTGTCGCTAACGGCAATCCAGGCTTGCGTATCGGTATGCCAGACCTGGAGGGTGATTTTGCCCACGGGTGTATAGCGCAGCGCGTTGCTCAGGAGGTTGACAAGAATCTGCTCAACTCGCCCGGCATCCGCCAGCACTAGCGGCGTTTCGGGTGGATACTCCAGTTGAATCAGGGGGCCGTCGCCCGTTAGCAATTGATCCGAAAAGCGCTGCACGACAGAAGCCAGCATCGGATACAAGTCCATTTGCTGAGCGTCGATGGGCAGATAGCCCGCCTCAATTTTGGAGAGTTCTTGCAAGTCGTTGACCAGACGACGCATCCGAGTAGCTTCTTTGCCCAGCAGCTCATAGACTTCTGGTGTGGCGCTGATGGTGCCATCCGAAAGTCCTTCCAGGTAGCCTTCCAACACCGTCAGTGGGGTGCGCAGTTCGTGAGTGAGGTCAGTGACGAGATCGCGGCGGCGTTGCTCTACGCCCTGGAGGTCGGCTGCCATCCGATTGAAGCTGAGGGCAAGCTGGTTTAGCTCTGGAATTTCGCTGGGGGGGACGCGCTCCTCCAGTTCGCCTGCGGCAAATTTTTGGGTAATCTCTTCCATCTGAATTAGTGGCTGCACGATCCGCTTGGAAACCAGATAGCTGAGCGCCCCAGCGGCGCTTGCCCCCAGCGCCATCGACCACAGCGCTCCCCGACTCCAGGCAAACTCAAAGCCACGCACGAGTTCGGTGCGCAGGGTGCGAACGCTGATGATGCGACCTTCAATATGCTGGAGATAGACAACAAAAAACCGGGGCGACGACACCTTGCCAATGACGGTGAGTGTAATCAGCCCCACCAGCATGACGGCAAAGTGGGAAAGGAATAAGCGCGATCGCAGTCCGGGCTTGGTCATGCCTGTCAGGGAGGAGTCAAGTTGCAGAGAAGGGCAAGCGGGGCAAAACGCAGGGCTTGCTGAGCTAGGGGCTGTCATTGAATTGTCAGCAAAACACTAGTTCCTTAGGGGTTTCAGCCCTTAGCTTGGCTTTCTGGGGCGGGCGCGATAGTGTCGATTCCTCAAGAGTTCTGAGGTGAATTGATGACGCGCCCTAGTGT
>RFIF01000462.1 GCA_003695655.1 Cyanobacteria bacterium J069 | reverse complement strand
TCTCCGAGCGCTCGAAACGATGTCAACGCGCTGCGGCAAGTTTTGCTGCATTCCGAAATTGGCGGCTTCGATGACGTCCTGCCGGTTCTCGATCCCGACCGTATGAAGCTGGAGGAGAGCATTGAAGAATTTTTCCGCAAGTGCAGCCCCAACGACCTAGCAGTGATGTATTTTTCGGGTCGGGGTCTGCGCGATGACCAGGGCCGCGCCTACTTTGCGACCTGCTCCACCCGCCGCAACCTGGACGGGCAACTGGTGAAAGCGACGGCTCTGCCGGTGGGTTTGGTGCGGGATCTGTCGGGCAGCAGCCGGGCCCGCCAACAGGTGATGATTTTAGACTGCGGCTTTGACTCGCAGGTTGACCCGGCGGTGGCGGCGCGAGCCAACGGCTCTTTTAGCATTGGGCATCAGCTAGGGGCGCAGGGACGGGCAATTTTGCTGGCGGCGGACGATGCGCCTGTGGTGCTAGATGACTGTGACCCCGACCTGTCGCTGTATACGCACCACCTGGTCGAAGGCATGACGACGGGCGCGGCCGACCAGGATCACGACGGCAAAGTGTCGGTGCAGGAACTGCACACCTATACTAGCGATCGCGTGCGGCTCGTCCTGCCCACGATGCACCCGGAGCTAATTGCGCTGCGGGCCGAAGATGGGGCGATCGCCCTCACCCGCGTCTTTCGCCAAGACCCACGCCAGCGCTATCGCGAAGAGGTGCAGCGGTTGCTCGGCCCCGACGGGCGGCTAATCCCTTCGTCAGTCGCGATTCTGAAACGGCGGCGATCGCAGTTTGGCTTGGCAGACACCGACGCCCTCAGCATCGAAGCCGAACTGATGCAGCCGTTTCGGGAACATGCCGAGCGCCTGCAAGACTATCGCCAGACCCTCGGCGCAGAGCTGGCGCAAACCTATCCGCTGTCGGCGGTGCAGCTAGAGCGGCTGCGGGAATTGCAGCAGGTTTTGGAACTGAGCGACGACGAAGTGGAACCCATCCACGAGGCGCTGATGCAGCCCTATGCCGAGCGCGAAGCTGCCTACCGCACCCATTTGATTCAATATGAGCAGGCTTTGACCAGGGCGCTGTTGCAAGCAGACTCGCTGAGCGATGCTGAGCGCGATCGCCTGCTTCAGCAGCAGATCGTTTGGGGACTGGCGACGGCAGACGTGGACGCAGTGAAGCAGCGCGTGCAGCGGCAGATCCAGGAACGGCGCGATCGCGATCGCCACAACCTGCTGCGCTACGAGCAGGACTATGAAGCCGCGCTGCGGGCCCATGCCCCACTCGGCCCGGCCGATCGCCTCAGTTTCGACAAGCTGCAACACGCGCTTGATCTGCATCAGGTGCAGGTGGATCAGGTGGAACAACGGGTGCAGATGCGGTTGCAAAAAGAACAGGAAGCTCAGGCGGCGCTGCGACAGCAATATCGGCAGGCGTTTTTGCGGGCGATCGCCCAGGAGCCGACGTTGCGCAAACCGGAGCGCGATCGCCTCCAGGCGTTGCAAATCCGCCTCCAGCTTGGCGATGCCGAGGTCGAGCAGATTGAGCAAGACCTGCTCGACACCCAGCGCCAACAGCAGCACCGGCAAAACCTGATCCGCTATGAGCAAGCGGTAGCCCAGCGCCTTAGGCTAGAGTGTCCTTTAACAGAGTCGAGCCTGTCTGAACTGAAACTGCTTCAGGAGTCTCTCATGCTGACGGATGAGGAAATTGCCGCAATTCAGCGCAAGCTAACTGATTTGGCCGAAGCCCAGCGCCGCGCCCAATCCGCGCCACCGAGCGCGCCACCCGCCCCGCCGCCCCCGCCAGAGAACACAGAACTCGGGGCGATGCCGCTGCCGTCGCCCACGGGGTTGCCGTCGCCCCCCCAGAGTTTTGCGCCGCAGCCCGGTTCGACAGGCTTGGAAGGGACTGACGCAAGTTCGGCAAATTCAGGAGCGACTGGCTCAGATGCAGCAAATTTGGGAACGGCTGGCCCAGGCTCGGCAGGTTTGGGGACGACTGGCTCCAATGGGACGAGTTTAGGGGCAAATCTAGGGGCAAATCTAGGGGCGAACTTAGGGACGAACTTAGGGACGAACTTAGGGGCAAATCTAGGGGCAAATCTAGGGGCAAATCTAGGAGCGATCGCCCCACCACCGCCGCCGTTCCCCGCCGAGCCGCCGGTCAATCCATCGACCCATCTATCCCACCCATCACCCAGCACGCCAGCCACCATTCCTCCCACCCTGCTGCCCGACCCCTGGGAAACCTCCCCCATCAACCCACCCACTGCCGCATCAGCACCTGGTCAAGTTGCAGATACCGCTATGGCAGCGGCTGCTTCCCCCAGTCCATCGCCCGCCGCCCCAACTGAGTTTCAGGAAACGGCAGCCAGCGATTTGCCGCCGCCCATCTCTTCGCCACCGTCGCCGCCAGATTCCGCGATTCCTGGCGATTCACCCAACCCCAGTCAGCCCGCTGCCCAGTCTGCGCTCCCCCAAAACCCGCCCCCCGATCCACAGCCCAAACTCGAGGCCTTTGTCGAAGGGTTGGGACAAGCCC
>RFIF01000461.1 GCA_003695655.1 Cyanobacteria bacterium J069 | reverse complement strand
CACGGTTTAGTTTTAGGGTGATGCCTCGGCTCGTAGTCAGCGCTTCAGCGCTAAAGCGCTGACTACCAACCTAAGTTCTAGCTGTGACATAGCACTAGCCAAAGCTAAGCCTGATCCAAAACCAAACCTGCCTTTAAAGAAAGGAAAAAAAGGGACAGCTCACTCAACTGCAAAATCGACCCTTTTAGTGAACTCATAAGGCCCCATCAGCGCCCCCCAAAGCGCCTGCCCCGTCTGCGGATCGACGCCCTTGTCATAGCTGCAAAAAGTTGTGGGGCCAGCCTCAAACCCCAGCACTACTTGCCGCGTCTCGCCGTTGTACTGAAAACAGCAGCACGCCCCGTCTTCTGGTTCGGCAAAAACACGTTCCCCTTGAGCGCGCAGCCGTAGATAACAGCCAGGTAGGTCTTCTAAATCTTCGGGCACCAGATTTGCCAGTAGCTCTGGCTGCGCGCCAGCCCCGCGAAATCGATCCGGCTGCCGAAACGCCAAATACTGTACGGTGGGCGTCTTCTCTCCCGTTTGCAGCACCAGCACCCGCTGCCGATAAGGATTTTGCAGATACAGCGCATTTGCCTGCTCAGCAAATAGTGCCAGGCAGCCATTGATGCGGAGGGGTAAGGGGCGATGCCATAGCCGCAGATGCACAAACCAGGTAGGTTGGTCGAGCGACTGGGCCCGATTGTCAAACTCGCCCGCCAGCCATTGGGCCAGCCGAGGCAGATCAAGCGAATCAGCCATGCTTAGGGGATCAATAAAACGGCTCTTAAAAAAACAGCTCTAAAAAAACGGCTCTTAGAGACAAGCTATCAGGAATCAGAGGGAGAGTCGGGGTGTGCCTCTAGCTCAGGCAGGGGAATCGGTTCCGCTTCAGCGGAGACTTGGAGCGTTTCTAAAGATTGCTGCACTTCGACGGTCGCGGGTTCTTCGGGGGCGGCCAGCTCTTTCTGCGGCGCTTTGAGGTCGAGCGGCAGGGCGATCGGCTGGGGCTTGTCGATCCAGTAGCTGGCCAGCGGCAGGGTTTCTTCCAAATCATCGAGCGGGCGCGGAATGACCATGACCGCGTTCAGTTCGCCAATGCGCTCGGCTTCATGCATTCCGGCTTCGACAGCCATCGCCACATCGGCCACGCGGCCGCGAATAATGGCGGTGCACAGGCCATCGCCAATGGTTTCGCAGGCGGCCAACTGTACGTCGGCTGCCTTTAGCATGGCGTCGGCTGCGCCCACCATTGCTGGATATCCGCGTGTTTCCAGCAGGCCGACCGCTTGCTTGCTAAGGCGACTGTAGCCCCGGTCGGATAGAAACTTGGCCAGGCGACTACCGATGGGCAGCACAGCTTCCAGATTGGTAGATGGGCGAGGAATGATGGTTTTGGAAATAAATTGGTCAAACCGCCGGGCGGTTTCTTCGCCGACTTCTACGGCAATGCGGACGTCGGAAATGCCGCCCCGCACGACGGCAGTGCAGTAGCCGCTGCCCGTTTTCTCATAGCCGATTAACGTGACGCCGGAAGACTTGAGCATCATGTCGGCAGTGCCCACAATGGCGGGAAAGCTGCGCGTGCAAACTAGCCCCAGGGCGCTATCCCCAAAGTCTCGCTGGGGTGGGGTTGCTCCAACCGGAAGTTTGCCGGATGCTTCCATGGTTTGATGTGCTCAGATTGGCGATCGCCCCCTCAGCTTAGCATTACGCCCTCCGCATCGCTGTCTTTTTGACCGCACGACGGGCAGTCAGTCGCTGCGGGCGCAACCTCAGGAATTTGACGGCGGTGAGGGGTTGTCTAAAGTTGCCTGTCGATAGGGAAACATGGTGGACAAAAGCTGCTGGAGTGCGGCCTGTCCATACACCGGAGACGGTGCCAGGCTGATCGGGGCGGTGGTGGCTAGCCCGCCCGTGGAAACGGGTGCGGCAGTAGGGGTTGCCGGAGGCGGGGTGGGGTGCTGGGATGCGGTAGCCAGATCGACCTGCCGACTCGTGTCGCCCAGCAGCGATTTAGGCGGGACGGTTTCGCCGGGGGCGATCGCCGGGTTGAGGATGGTGGCCTCAGCGCCAATGCAAGCCGTTGCCCCCACCCGGCCAGCGCCAATCAATAACACACCTGACCCAATGCTGGCTCCCGGCTCGATTACTAGTGCTCCGCTGTGGGCATGTAAAACTGCACCAGTGGCAATACTGACGCCCGCCCCAATCTTCAGTTGGCTGCCCCGGTCGGCTTGCAGCAACACGCCAGAGGCGATCGCCGCGCTCGGGTCAATCGATACTTCGCCGCTGGTCAGCATGGGGTAGTCCTGAACTGACGATGGCGGTGACATATCCATGGTTCTAACCGTGTGTGAACCCAACCCGTCTCCCACCGAATTCAATACGTTGGTAGCAAGAAAGACTTTGGTAGCAAGAAAGCCCTGTCTGCATTTTTATCATTGCTTCTAGAACAGAAAACATAGAACAGAAGAAAGCGTGACCGCAGGTCTTTCTAAATCTAGTAGGACTTACGCAGTTGGATGATTTTTCGCGGGCTGCGCCCGCGAAAAATCATCCAGAATCTATAAAACTCGTTTCAACTGCGTAAGCCCTGTCTAGAAGATGCCCCGACTCGATTTGCAGCAATAGTGATCTGGCTACTGAGATGAGCCGCCATGTAGAACCACACAGCGGCTCGACTTCCAAGCAGAAGCTCTATGGCAGGCATCCGCCCAAACTGAGGCTAGGAGCGATCGCCTTAGACGCTTCTAGGGACGCTGAATAATCGTCTCAGCGACGCGCCGCTTCGACTGAGTATCGACGCCATAAACTCGGACATATTGCCCCTGGTTGTCTCCAACGCAGCGCTCAAGGGCAGCGAGCACATCAGATTCGCGACCTGACTCGATTGGGGAGCAGGTTTCCCAGGAGCTAGTTTGGAAGCGGCGCTTATCAGCATGTTCCACCGCAATCTTGTAGCCCTGAGACAGCAGTTGTCGCACCTGATCGACGACTTCGGGACTGAGACGCTGGCTCTGTCCCGAGCCACCAAAACCACTGCTTGCAGACGGCTGCTGGTAAGACGGGCTGGGGCTGCTATAGCTGCTGGGAGCGGCAGCACTGCCATTTTTACCGTTGCCGGGACGCTGGACGATTAGTTCGCCAATCCGCTGTTTCAGTTTTGGATCAATGCCAAACAGCCGCACATACTCGCCAGAATGCTCTGCGAGGCAGGCCTGGAGTGCAGAAATTGCCTCAGAATCGCGGGTGGCTAGAATGGGGGCGCAGGTATACCAGGAGCTGGTTTGAAACCGTCGCTTGTCGGCATGTTCGGTGCCAATTTTCAAGCCGCGCGACAGCAACCCGCGCACATGCTCGACCACTTCTGGCGGTAGCCCAGAGGAATTGGAGCCACTGCTGCTGTAGCTAGGAGCTGGCTTGCTGTAACTGCTTTGGCTGGGGTAGTTAGTAAATCCGGCTGAGGAGTTGCCATTGTTGCGATCGCCCGGACGCTGAACCATCGTTTCCCCAATCCGCCGCTTGGAGTTGGTATCAATGCCAAATAGCCGCACATACTCACCGCTATGCTCAGCAATGCAGGCTTGCAGCGCTGCTAGCACATCCGCCTCACGCGCAGACTGAATCGGCGCGCAGCTATGCCAAGAACTGGTCTGAAATCGGCGCGTATCCGCATGTTCGGTGCCAATTCGGTAGCCCTGGGCCAGCAAATGGCGCACCTGTTCGACAACTTCTGGAGTTAATTGAGTATTCAGCATCTCAGGATTTTGGCTGGAACGATAGGACGACTCAGCAGCGCGATCGCTCGGCTGCTGAACACGGGCTGACTCAGAGCGGGCCGCAGAACCAGCGCCCACACGACCAGACCGCAGAGCGTCGTTGAAACCAACGACTTGGGAAGCAAACTCGATATCAACGGACTGAACCTCTGGCAGACGATCGGCCTGCTGCTGGGTTGTAATGACTGATCCAGAGGGCACATAGCGCCCCGGCGGAATTTCTACATCCTGGATCAGCGCGTGCATCATGACAATGCTGCCCTCGCCAATGCGAGCGTTAAACACCGTAGACCGGAAACCAATAAAGCAGCGATCGCCCACATAGGCCGGCCCATGAACCAGCGCCATGTGAGTGATGACAGCATTCTGACCAATCCAGACAGAATAGGGCTGCTGGTCATCCCCCAAGACTCGCCCCTGCGGCAATCCATGAACAATGGCACCATCCTGGACATTGCTGCCCTGCCCAATGTGAAAAGGCGCACCTTCCTCTGCCCGAATAGAAGCGCCCGGTGAAATCAAAACATTGGCCCCGATTTGCACATCTCCCGCCACAGTTGAAAAGGAGTGGACATAAGCAGTCTCATGAATTTTTGGCTGGGATGCGCCTTGAGTCCAAGGCTTAGCCGCAGCAACAGAGCTTTGAGCAACCATAATTACGGTTCTCCTGACCCAGCAACGAAACTCAAAATGTGAGAGACAAGACCCATTTAGAGATGCCTCTACACAGGTTGAGAGAGGTTAGATACCTCTTCAGATGCCTCTATGTCATGCTTCTACTTCATGCTTTTACTTCATGGCTCTATCATCATGGCTCTATATTTCTCTAGATCTGCGCTCCTCTAGATCACATGAGGAGGCGTCGATGGAGAGGTGAATTGGGAGAGGCTATTTGGGAGAAGCTATATTGACATTTTCAGACCTACAGCCCCTGCAATCCTGAGCCATCATAAACCGAGAGTCCGAACCTAAATCATTAGTCGGACTCTCGGCCTCCCGTAGCACTCAATAGGCGATCGCCCGGCACAACGTCACAAGTTAAACAGTCATCGATCCTGATCCCGCTTGCTGTAGAGCAAAAGATTTTCTACGCTCACGGTATCAATAATGCCAATCACCAGCGCATCCAGGGGGCGAGACTCGCCGCCTGGGGTCTGGCGGGCGGCACTGCCTCGACTAACCAGAACCCATTCATCTAGCCCAGCCCCTACGCTATCTGCTGCGACCTCGTAGTCCGCTAAAAGGTTGCCTTCCGCATCGACAAATTGGAGCAAAAGAAACTTGACCCCTTGTAAGCTAGGCTCCTTTTGAGTGCTCACAACCGTACCGCAAACCTTAGCAATCTGCATCAGCGCCTACTACGGACGGTTGACGGGACGAATCCCGCTCACGCTTTCCCGGAAGGCTTCCACAGCCTCGGTATAGCGAATCGGCAGCACATACTCCAGGTTTTCATGAGGACGAGCAATGATGTGTGTAGACAGCACCTGTCCACCGTTGACGCGCTTGACGTTTTCAATGCCAGCGGCGACAGAAGCCTGAACTTCAGACACATCGCCCCGCACGATCACGGTGACTCGTCCGCTCCCAATTTTCTCATAGCCCACCAGGGTCACCCGTGCGGCTTTCACCATAGCGTCCGCTGCCTCAACCACGGCAGGAAAGCCCAGCGTTTCTACCATTCCAACTGCAATTGCCATCGGTTTCTCCCTTCCAAAAACGGTACTCGAACAGATCTATGATTAGCGATCGCCAACCAACGTACAGGTCAGCAACCCAGCTCAAAACCTCTACTCACTAGCCCAACACCGCGTTATGTCCAACACCGCGTTACGACCGCAACTGTTCATTATGACAAGTTATGTGCAATAACCAACAGCCAAATGGTCATTTAGGCAAAAATCTGCTTAATTTCTCAGCACGACCATACCAGTACAAGTCTGAACCAGCATAAGTCTGAGTTAGGCAGACGCTTTCAGGCGCTCGTGAGGACAGGAAACGATGCAAGCAAAGCGCTTTTCTGTGGCGAATTAACCCAACAGTCACTATGCTTGGAGTGCTTAAAACCAGAATGTCCTTGCTGCATGGGCAAATTCAAACATAAGAAAATCCCACATGAGAAAGTCCCAAAGTTTTGCCAATGCTAACAGCAATCAATGCAAGCTTTAACCTTCAGGAAGAAGCCTGAAATTGCATAGTCAATCTTCTACCCTAAAGATCTTTACTGAAATTCCCAAAAGGCAAACGGATGTCCCATTAAAAATGTTCAGAAAAGCACAACAAAGTTCCTATAGTTCACAATACAGGGGGCGTGGCCGCTTTGGCAATATAAACCAAAGTAATTGTTTTTATGATCCATATAACTCAAGTTTATATGCAAGAGCAGCCTGCTGCTGAACAAAGATCTGAATTTTTGCAACGCATTATAAACTTTGCAACGCAAACTGAATTTCGCAAAGCAAACTGGTGCATTTTGTGCATAGCTCAGGATGACATTAACGCCCAAGCATATCGCTCCAGACTCTCTAGCGCTCCATTCTGTTTTTAGGTGCGGTTCAGGCGATCGCCTTCCTGATTCCTCTGCCAGAAAGTTTGCCAGAAAGCCAGTCGTCAAAGCTTTCGCTCCTTTAGTACCCCTCTACTTAGTACCTCTCTACTTGACTTGCAGCCCTTGCATTTTAAGAGAAAGCAAGTCAATGTCTGACCGTTTTAGAGAACAGTTCGCAAACCTTGAGAGGAGTTAATATTTCGTGTTTTTTGATTGGAAATTAATACAATAATTCACATTTAATTTTTCTCGCCTCCGGCTTTTAGCAGTTTTGTTTTCAAGACGGGGAGCCTCTCAAAATAGCGAGTAACGGCCTCTCCAGGCTGCTCAGGCGCTAATAAAGCTGATCTCACTGAGCTAATCTCTCTGAACGACATGTGTTGACAACTTGGATAATTCAGCAGGTTCTCTCAGGGCTGTAATTATGGGAGGACTGGCAGGCAGCGATCGCCCCGCAGAAACAGTCGTTCTATCAATTCTGAATTTTGGATCTGAATTTTTAAAGTGGCGACTTTGGATTGCCAGTACGAGAGCATGTCTGGCTTCCAGCGATTTTATCTGTGGCGCTATTCAAGACAATTGAACTGAGGTGAAAGATATGGCATCAGCGATAGGCGTGATGATCTGAGCTAAAATTTCTCCAATTGTAATTTTTAGCAGCCAGTGGCTTGGCCGGCATCCAGTTCTCTCGACACGGCAAGTTAGCCATTCGCCAAATCAGCCATTCGCTAAAAGGTCTTTACTGAAAGCGGTCGATGATTTTTTAGAACTTCTACATTGGTGATGCTATAGTTCTCCATGAGAAAAACCTTATCTGGCGGCGATTGCACCTGAACTCTGGGGGAAATGCGATCGCCTTTTTAGCAGCAACTTAAGCAGCCGCTTTGAACCCGTTCTGAACCCGTTCTGAACCCGTTGGTTAAGTGCAAGCAGCAGAATAGCGGCCCTGGTTATAGGCTCTGGTATGTTCTCCGACGGGTCAGCAATGCGACAATAGTGCTCAAGCCGTAATTGAGACTACTGGCGCGGCGATAAGCTGCTGCGATCGCAGGGACTTGCTCTGCTTAGCGGGTGCAGGCAACGGGTTGGCTAGTGGGCTGCTTAACGACAGACCAGGGATTTCATTGAAAAGATGCAGGGGATGGTATCGATGGTTCAGTTTCTGATTGAAACCAGTTGGTGGGTACCAGGATATGGACTTCTGGGAGCACTGCTCACGTTGCCCTGGTCAATTGGGGTGGTGCGGCGCACAGGCCCCCGACCCGCAGCCTACATCAATGTCTTGATGACGCTGGTAGCGCTGATTCATTGTGGTCTGCTCCTGTGGGTTGTTTGGGACATGACAACCCAATATGTGTCGTTGCCCTGGCTGTCGGTGCTGGATTTAGATATCACCCTGTCGCTTGAGCTATCACGAGTCAGCGTTGGGGCCGCGCTCATCATCACCGTGCTGAGCCTGATCGCTCAGATCTTTGCCCTTGGCTATCTCGAAAAAGACTGGGCGCTAGCACGCTTCTATGCGCTGATGGGCTTTTTTGAAGGGGCAATGAGTGGTTTGGTTTTAAGCAACTCCCTCTTCCTCAGCTATGCCCTGCTGGAGATGCTAACGCTTTCGACCTATTTGCTGGTGGGGTTTTGGTATGCCCAACCGCTGGTGGTGACTGCCGCCCGCGATGCTTTTTTGACGAAGCGCGTTGGCGATGTGCTGCTGCTGATGGGGGTGGTGACTGTAGGGCTGCTGGCGGGCGATTTGGATTTCCCATATCTGGAGGCATGGGCCGAAACTGCAAACCTGTCTCCGCTGGTGGCGAACTTGGTAGGATTGGCGCTGATTGCCGGGCCAGTTGGCAAATGTGCCCAGTTTCCGCTGAACCTGTGGCTAGATGAGGCAATGGAAGGGCCAAACCCAGCTTCTATCCTGCGGAATTCGGTGGTGGTCGCCTGTGGAGCCTATGTGCTGATTCGGGTGCAGCCGATTGTGGCGCTGTCGCCCGTAGCGCTGACAACGTTGATGGTGTTGGGCACGGTAACAGCAATTGGATCTTCGCTAGTGGCGATCGCCCAAATTGATATCAAACGCGCCCTCTCCCATACGACTAGTGCCTATCTCGGACTGGTGTTTTTGGCGGTGGGAATGCAGCAGGATGAAGTGGCGCTGCTGTTTTTGCTCACCCACGGCATCGCCAAGGCGCTGCTGTTTATGTGTACTGGCTCAGTGATTTTGACGACCAGCACTCAAGACCTCCGAGAAATGGGCGGGCTGGGTTCCCGGATGCCTGCAACGGTCAGCTCTTTTGTGATTGGGGCGCTGGGGTCTGTGGGGCTGGTGCCGCTAGGCTGTTTTTGGGCGATGTACCAGTGGGCAGCGCCTGTGTGGCAATCTTCGCTGGGGCTGTTGGCGGTGCTGCTGTTGGTTAACGGCTTGACTGCTTTTGGGCTAACGCGAGTGTTTGGGCTGGTGTTTTGCGGCGCGGTGACGCCCAAGACTCGCCGTGCCCCCGAATCTCCCTGGCCAATTGCAGTGCCAATGGTAGCGATGGCGATCGCCACGTTGCTGCTGCCTGCCATGCTCTATCGCTGGCATCTGCTGCCTGCCTGGAATGAGGTGAATTTGGCGATCGTCGCTGCACTGTTTGCCTCCAGCATTACAGGCTGCGGGCTGGGTGTCTTTTTCTATCTAGGGTCTCGCCCACTGCCCCAGCCCAGTGGAGCGGTCTGGAACTCTTTTCAAGACTTTCTGGCGCATGATTTTCGGATCGAGACGCTGTATCGCCTCACGGTGGTCTTTGCCGTTTCGCAAGGATCTCGCTTTACCGCCTGGTTTGATCAGTACGTGGTGGATGGCATGGTCAACCTGCTGGGCGTGGCCTCGCTAATTGGCGGCGAAAGTCTCAAGTACACGATTTCCGGTCGGGCCCGAAATTATCTGCTGACCGTATTCATCGGCGTCATTCTAGGAATCGCCTGGCTAGGCTGGATGTTCTAGGGCGCGTTATCAATTCACCTCAGAACCCTTGAGGAATCAGCACGATCGCGCCCGCCCAAACAAACTAGGCTAGGGGCTGAAACTCCTCAGAAACCTACTATTTCGCCGATAATTGATGACAGCCCCTAGTTGCCTGGCATCCTCCCAGCCTCTCGTATAAAACCCTCAAACAGCTTTAATTCGGTCTTTTCAAGAAAAGTCGCCATGCTAAGTGTTTTAATCTGGCTTCCTGTAATTGGTGCGCTCATCATTAGCTGCTTGCCGCAGGAGCGGGCTGCGGTGCGGGGCCGCCAGGTGGCGCTGATGTTTGCCACGATTGTCTTAGTGTGGACGGGCTGGCTAGTGCTCCAGTTTGATGCCAGCGTAGCCGGGTTTCAGTTTCAAGAGTCGTTGCCATGGATTCAGCAGCTTGGGCTGAGATATCAGCTAGGGATGGACGGGCTATCGCTACCGCTAATCGTGCTCAATAGTCTGCTGGTGTGGCTGGCAATTTATAGCAGCGATACGAATCTCAATCGTCCGCGTCTCTGGTATTGCCTGATGCTGTTGCTGGAGGCAGGCGTGGCAGGGGCGTTTTTGGCAGAAAACCTGTTGCTGTTCTTCCTGTTTTACGAGGTAGAACTAATTCCGCTGTATCTCATGGTGGCGATCTGGGGCGGCGCTCGTCGTGGCTATGCAGCCACCAAGTTTTTAATTTATACGGCGCTATCTGGCATCCTCATCTTGGCTGCTTTTTTTGGGCTGGCGCTGCTCAGCGGGACGGGCAGCTTTGACTACACCGTGCTACAAAACCCGGCGCTGCCAATTGGCACACAGCTCGTTTTGCTAATCACGCTGATGATTGGGTTTGGTATCAAGATTCCGGTGGTGCCGCTGCACACCTGGCTGCCAGATACGCACGTTGAAGCGCCGACGCCGGCCTCGGTGCTGCTGGCGGGGGTGCTGCTAAAGCTGGGAACTTACGGAATTTTGCGGTTTGGGCTGGGACTGTTTCCCGAAACCTGGCAAATTATTGCGCCTGGACTAGCCTGGCTGGCGGTAGTGAATGTGCTGTATGGCTCCTTTGTAGCGATCGCCCAAACGGACATGAAGAAAATCGTGGCCTACAGTTCCGTCGGGCATATGGGCTATATCTTGCTGGCTGCTGCCGCTGCTACACCGCTGAGCATTGCCGGGGCGATCGCCCAAATGGTGAGCCACGGGCTGATTTCGGCATTGCTGTTCTTCCTGGTGGGCGTGGTCTATGCCAAAACGGGCACTCGCGATGTCACCGTGCTGCGGGGGCTGCTCAACCCAGAGCGGGGACTGCCTCTGATTGGCACCCTGATGATTGCAGGCGTGATGGCCAGCGCAGGAATTCCGGGCATGGTGGGTTTTGTTGCCGAGTATATTGTCTATCGCAGCAGCCTGCCGATTTTTCCGGTGCAGACGCTGCTCTGCATGGTGGGCGTGGGGCTGACGGCGGTTTATTTTCTGAACCTGGTCAACCGCGCCTTTTTTGGACGCCTGCCCGACGCCTTAGCCAATCTGCCTGCCATTTACTGGAAAGATCGCATTCCTTCGATCGTTGTCGTCGTCCTGGTAATTTTTCTGGGGCTTCAGCCCAACTGGATGACTCGCTGGAGTGAGCTGACCTCCCTGTCGCTGGGCACGTTAGATGACCGGGCGATGATCGCCGCCTCTCTGGCTCTGCGCCCCCTTCGTTCCGCTGACTAAGCCTTCTGTTCACCTCGAAACCTCCCATGCTAACTGCTCCTTCCCCCTCCTCTCATCCTGTCACCCCCATCATTAATCGGCTAGAGTCTGGCGGGGCGCTGCTGCCCGACACCCCGGAAAACGTGGTGGAAGTAGTTGGCATTCTCAAGAGTTATGGCGTGGTGCTGGATGCCTACTGGCGCAACCTGATCTATATTTCAGAGCATCAGTTCTTGGTTCTGTTTCCGTTTTTTAAGTACTTCAATGGCGAAGTCACGCCTGCCAAGCTGCTGCGGCACTGGTGGCACGATCGCATTAATTATGAGTTTGCAGAATATTGCATGAAGTGCATGTTGTGGCATGGCGGCGGCGGGATGGATGCCTTTCTTGACACGCCAGAGTTTGTCGATCTTGCCAAAACTGCCATTCGCGCCAAGCTTAAGTCCAACCCACTGATGAGCGGGCTAAACCAGCTTTTCCCAGATTTTTTGGTGGAGCAGGTGCGCCAGCTTTGCTACTACAGTGTGCTGGGGCAGTTTTGGCGCGTCATGAGTCCCATGTTTCTGACGCTATCGGATCGCTATGACCGGGGCGAAATTCAGGCGATCGCCGATGTGGTGGCTCACGTCAAACAGGGATTAGTGGATGCTGCCGCACTGCCGATTACCTATGCTGTATCGATTGACGGCAAATCCTACGATATTTTGCCTGCATCGGCCGGGCTGACCTTTTTGCCAGACGCCGCCCTACCTTACGTAGAAACAGTGTTTTTGCGATCGTTTCCATTCTTTGGCACCGTTTCCTACAACGCTCAGGCGCATCAGATTTCAGACGAGCAGGCCGAGTTTAATTACGGTGCCCTGTTCGCCGACCCCCTGCCCATTGGCGGAGGTGGCATTCCGCCGACGCTGCTGATGCAAGATATGCGTCACTTTTTGCCAGACTATCTGCATGAAATCTATCGCCAGGGGCTGCGTGGCGAAGACGATCTGCGGGTGAGGATTTGTCTCAGCTTTCAGAAATCGATGTTCTGCGTTACGACTGCGGCCATTTTGGGGACACTCCCTCATCCATTGGAAACATCTGACCCTGGCCAGCGGCAGGCCAACCGAGCTTATCTCGAAGCGTGGGGCGATCGCCTCCTGCCCTCGCGATTGTTAGACGTGCAAAGCTAACAAAGCTAATCAGTTCTATCTAGTCTATCTACCGCTATTTCCCGATATATCCAAGGCATTTTGGGTTTTAAAAGGCGATCGCCCTTCCAGAATTTTCCAGAAGGGCGATCGCGTCTTGGCTGATTTTTTTGAGAAACTTTCAGGGACTGTATATAGCTTATATCAGCCCTGAAAGCCTTTGGGCTTAGTACCTTAGTAGTCGAAGTCGCCGCCCATACCGCCGCCAGCGCCAGCGCCAGCCGCTTCCTTGGGTTCGGGCTTGTCAACCACGATGCACTCGGTAGTCAGCACCATACCCGCGATCGAGGCCGCGTTTTGCAGGGCAGAACGAGTCACCTTCGCCGGGTCAACGATCCCCGCAGAGAACATATCGGTGAACTCATCGGTGGCGGCGTTATAGCCCACGTTGAAGTCCTTCTCCCGCACACGCTCGGCAATCACCGCACCATTTTGACCAGCGTTTTCAGCGATCCGCTTCAGCGGAGCAGACAGCGCGCGTGCCACAATCAGCGCACCCGTCAGCTCTTCCGCCGTCAGGTTGCCCTTTGCCCACTCTTCGAGTTGAGGAGCCAGGTGAGCCAGCGTGGTGCCACCACCCGGAACGATGCCTTCTTCCACGGCTGCCTTGGTGGCGTTGATGGCGTCTTCCAGGCGCAGCTTGCGATCCTTCATTTCGGTTTCGGTTGCAGCGCCAACTTTGACGACTGCCACACCGCCGGAGAGCTTCGCCAGGCGCTCTTGCAGCTTTTCCTTGTCGTAGGAAGAATCGGTTTCTTCGATCTGACGACGGATTTGCTCTACGCGAGCTTTCACGCCGGCTTCGTTGCCTTCAGCGACGATGGTGGTGGTGTCTTTGGTGATGGTGACGCGGCGAGCCTTGCCCAAGCTTTCTAGCTTCACGTTGTCTAGCTTCAGACCGGCATCTTCGGTGATCACCTGACCGCCCGTCAGTACAGCGATGTCTTCTAGCATGGCCTTGCGGCGATCGCCAAAGCCAGGAGCCTTGACCGCAGCTACGTTCAGCACACCCCGCAGGCGGTTCACCACCAGGGTTGCCAGGGCTTCTTTCTCAATGTCTTCAGCAATAATCAGCAGCGGACGACCAGCGCGGGCCACTTGCTCCAGCACGGGCACCAGGTCTTGCACCAGCGTAATCTTCTTGTCGGTCAGCAGGATGAACGGCTCATCCAGAATGGCTTCCATACGCTCGGTATCAGTGGCGAAGTAGGGCGAGATGTAGCCCTTGTCGAAGCGCATCCCTTCGGTGACTTCCAGTTCGGTCACCATTGACTTGCCTTCTTCCAGGGAGATCACGCCTTCGCGACCCACCTTGTCCATGGCTTCTGCAATCATTGCGCCGACTTCTTCATCGTTGCCCGCAGAGATCGAGCCAACCTGGGCGATCGCCTTGGAATCTTCCACCGGGCGGGCGTGTTCAGCAATCTTCTCCACCAGGAAATTGGAAGCTTTGTCGATGCCGCGCTTCAGAGAGATAGCGTTGGCACCCGCAGCCACGTTGCGCAGGCCTTCCTTGACCATAGCGTGGGCCAGCACGGTGGCAGTGGTGGTGCCGTCGCCCGCTGCGTCATTGGTCTTAGAAGCAGCCTGACGAATCAGCGCCACGCCCGTATTTTCAATATGGTCTTCTAGCTCAATTTCCTTGGCAATGGTTACACCATCGTTGACGATTTGGGGTGCGCCAAACTTCTTCTCCAGCACCACATTGCGGCCTTTGGGCCCCAGCGTCACGGCCACAGCTTCGGCCAGAATGTCAATACCTTTTTCCAGAGCACGACGAGCGTTTTCGTTGTAAATGATGCGCTTAGCCATAGTTTCGATTTTGGATTTACGATTGGGGATTTCGATTTGAGGTCTATTCAGCTTCGGCTTGGGCATTTAGATTTAAGATGGCATTGAGAACAGCCCTCTAAAATCCAAAACCCAAAATCCAAAATTTAGCCAACGATCGCCAGAATGTCTTTCTCGGACAGCAGAACATATTCGTCGCTGCCCAGCTTGATGTCGGTGCCAGCATACTTGGAGTAGAGCACCTTATCGCCAACTTTGACTTCCAACTCTTGGCGAGAGCCATCATCGTTGCGCTTGCCAGGGCCAACTTGCGCCACTTCACCCACTTGAGGCTTTTCTTTGGCGTTGTCAGGCAAGAAGATGCCGCCCGCAGTCTTCTCTTCGGCAGCGCTTACCTTCACAAACACGCGATCGCCCAGAGGCTTTACGGTAGAAACGCTTAGAGACACAGCAGCCATACTTGTAGTTTCTCCAAAAGATTAAAGTTGCAGTTAGGTCGAAAGATTGCGCTCAGCTAGCAGCGATTGGCCTAGCATTGGCCTACAAAGCCTGCTGAAAGCAGTTGTGCCGTTAGGGAAACCAGCCTAAACTCCACTAAATCCTTCAGAATTCAGCTAGAGCTTGGCCTAAAACTTGTACCCTTCAAGCTACAAATACGCACAGTCACGTACGCACAGTCACAGCAAAACAGCTAGTAGCAGCCTGCCAATAGCTAGCCAACAGCTAGTTGAGTCATCGGAGTTGATTTAGAGAATTAGCACTCTCAACTCCTGAGTGCTAATCTACCTGAGTGAGGGGACAATCAGCAACTTTGTTTAGAGTACGGGTTCCCGAACTTAGGCAGGAAGATACCCCTTGGAGCGATGTACCCCCCGGAGCCATGCTCCCCTGGAGCCGTGCACATGCTCCCTTAGAGCTGTGCAATAGTGCGTGCAATGCGGATTAGCGAGAATGGAAGAGAACACAAAAAAAGGTGCGCCTCGTAGACGCACCCCAAACAATAAAATTCTGCTTCCATGCTAACGCTAAAACACAT
>RFIF01000460.1 GCA_003695655.1 Cyanobacteria bacterium J069 | reverse complement strand
TCCGGTCAGCGATCGCCTGCTGATAGCGCCGCCCCAGCAGAATCGCGGTGGCGATCGCCATGCCTGTCGATTTTCCAGACCCCGGCACGGCCGACACCGCCAGCGGCCCGCCCGTCCAATCGGCCAGGCGCTGCTGTCCCGGCCGCAGGCGATCGCGCAGGGCTTCTAGCTCCGTTTCCAGCGTTTGCAGTTCTACAGAAAGCGCCATGCTTTATAGCGTAGCGCCTGAATCCCAATTCGCTATGCTAAACAAAAGCGCTGCATTGCGAGAATTGCCGCCATGATCGCAGAACCCCAATTTCACCGCCGCTCTCCCCAAGAATATTTAGATTGGGAAGCCACGCAGGACGTCAAGCACGAATATCTCGATGGGGAAGTGTTCGCCATGACGGGCGGCACGATTGCTCATAATCTAATTTCGGGAAATTTTTATGCGCTGCTCAAAAGCCATCTGCGGGGCAAAGGCTGCCGTGCGTTCATCGCAGATGTGAAAGTGCAGGTGTCTGATCGCGGCGCGTATTTCTATCCTGATGTGATGGTGAGTTGCGATGAGCGCGATCGCCCAGCGGTGAATCTCATTCAACATCCGTGCCTGATCGTAGAAGTGCTGTCTCCCACCACCGAAGCCTTCGATCGGGGCGAAAAATTTCGTCGCTATCGCCAGCTTTCCAGCCTGCAAGAATACGTCTTGATCGATGCCAATCAGGTGAGCGTCGATCGCTTTCGTCGGCTTTCAGAAACGCATTGGGAGCTGCAATCTTTTGCCGCCGAAGAGACTCTTGAACTCACCAGCATCAACTGGCAAGGGGCGATCGCCCTGCTCTATGAAGATGTGGTTTTTGAGCCGACTCAACCTTTTAGTTAAGTGCTTGGTCAATGTTTTATAAAGCTACACAAGCTGTGGGCAGGGAGCGAGATGAATTGAATTGGAGTTTCAAGTTAATCGCATTATGTCTTCCCACCAACTTAGTAAAGGATGGTTGCGGTGTGGGATGTAGCGTCCTCTAGTTCGTATAGCAGTAAGTACAGATCGTAAAGTAGTAGCAGAAACATTCTCTGCCTCTGACCAATACTTGACTATTGCTAAAGTCGATAGGATTTGCAGATTGGGTGCTTCCCGTTGAAAAAAGGAAGTTGCTTTCTTATCATCGGTAGCGATCGCCCATTCTCGGTGAACCGCAATTGCACAGGTTGCTGATTCACCATCATCTCCCAACTCAAAAACATAGTTTACAAAGGTTTCTTCCTCACTCTCAGAATTGAAATCTGCAACTGCGAGTAGCCCCTTTTCCATAGCTGCTTCAAACTGATTTGTATCTTCGTTATTCTCGTCTGCCAAGCGTTGGAGAGTCAGCAATTCTCTTTCTCTAACGACTTCAGTAACTACGACTTGAGCTGGTATGGACTGTATAATCTCGATCAAATGTCCAGAAGCACAGAAGTTTAAAACACAACAGGCATCAAGAACTATATGGGAGTGTTTGATTTCCATAACTTATCTCCCAATATCTTACGCCTGACGCAAATCTAGATAAGCAGATTCTTCCAGCATCCCGCTGGAATGTTCACGTAATGCTTCTGCTATGCGTCGAGCTTCTAACCGATCAACACCAAGGAAATCTGCAAAGCGTCCTTCGGTAATAAGTCCTTGCTCCAAAGCTTCAATAGCAAGATGTTGATAGTGGACAGGGAGTATGTCAGCCCGATGCTCGATTTCTTCTAAACCTAGTTCTTGCTGTACTTTCCTTACCTTCAATCCTCGATCGCGCAACCGATCCCAAGTTCCTGATGGAAGAAGTTCCATATCTTCTAAACGATAAACAAGGGCTTCTATAGACACCCCATAATAATGAGCAAGAGTAAACAAATTAGTTGGAGTAAACTTGCCATGAGTCCGATACATATCGTTAAATCGACTCAGCAAGCCACTTGTGGGCATTAGAAAATACTTTGGAAAAGCTTCGGCTAATCGCTCACTCTCTGGAATCCTTTTGTATTGCCCATCAAAATCAACGACAGGCTTCCGTCTATGAGCTAAAAAATGGAGATAGCCATGAGCCATAGACCAACGCCGCCGTTCCTCATAGTGACCCAAGTTTATTGCCATACAGCCACCAAGCTGCTCATCGTAGCTGTAAATTTCTGAATATTTTGCTGGCATATTCAGGTAGAACACCCTGATCCCTACACTCTGCTCTAAAATGTCTCGCAGCATTGGGATAGGGCCATCACCCAGTCCAAGCCGTTGGCGCTCTGCGATCGCAATACTTTCCGCCGCTGCCTCTATCGGCATATTAGTCACGTTATATTCCTGAGGATAGTTATGCGGAATTGGAGCATCCATTATCTTTTCAAGCTCCAAGTAGTTGCGACACAGTTCCTCAAACTGCTCAATAATTGGAGTTATTCGTGCTTCTTCCTGTTCATTGCGCTGATAAGCAGCGCGAAACTGAACCTCAAATGGTTCAGTGACAGGACTGGAACGAACGAAATCGCTGACAGCTCGCCCGTAAGCACGAGCTAATTTTATTAATTCATTCGGCTTAAGACGCCGCTCTCCCTTTTCAATGGCGACAATGGTGGTGCGTGCAGCGTCAATAACCTTAGCCGCATCAGCTTGGGTCAGCCCACTCTTCTTCCGCGCTTGTTGTAGGAGTTCTCCTAACTTTCGTAAATCAATATTGTCGAGAATATTGGTAGCCATAGTATTTCCCTTTCGCCTTTACTGAATAGCAATCTGAAAATTCTGAGACTCTGGCTGATCAATTACTTGACTCAAGAAATCTCCTGAGATTTGAGGTTCTACAGCATCCCATTCAAAAACATAGGTTTGATAAAGCCGAATTAAATTTTTCCTCATTTCAGGAGGTGTTAAGCCTTCTACCTCATAAGTTCTGTCTACTATGTCGTCAAGTTCAGGAAATCTTCTGGTCAAAGACTCCCATTGAGAAACAGCGTCTTCTGAGTAATTCAGCAACCCTTTAAACGTGGAAATTTGCACCAGCATATGCTGCAAATGCAACATTATGTCACTTGCTGGACGAGTGCCATGCGGCACTATGTATTTAGTCTGGTCTCTTAACCGTGAAGCAGCAAGCGCCTGTTTTCTTAATATGCAAGATGAGCAGTAGCCACATTGACTAGGTTGCTTACGGTGCGGACTGTCGCATGATTTCGTTAAGGGTGGCAAAGCGTGCCTCGCATCTTCTGACAATTGCTGACACATCTCAGCCTTAGTCCAAAAGAGGAAAGGATTCTGGACTTTAAATTCCTCTCCTATAAGCTCTGATATGAGATCGCCAACCCGAAGCAGAGTTAAGGGATGGACTGATCGAGAATGGTCAAGACCAGTGGCAGATTTTCGATAGGGGAGATTGATCGCGCCAATACCATTTTCGTACAAACGCAGTACTTTCTGACCCATCAGGTACGCGCAAGCTGCACCAAGTAATATAAACACAACTCCTCTTGCACGAGAGATTTTGTTTTTGACATGCAAATTACTCTCAGAAAAACGAATTGGAACCCTACAAAGACTTAACCGACCAAGAAAGGACGGTCGGAGTGCCTGAAACACCTGTTCTTGACGTGCGTAGACATTGTCATTACTGCCAGTACCAAACAGCTTAAAAGATATTTCACGGTTTTCCTTAAGACGAGTATAAAGTCCAGCTAAAGCATCAAGTCCACCGCTCCAAAGGGCTACCTCATCCACCTGAGGAGCTGTAGGGATGAGTAGAAGCTGTAGTTCAACAGCACGTCCCAGATCAACACTTTTAGAAAATTCAAATTCCCATCTACTCCCAGTAGTATATTCGAGGAGGCTAGAGAGTTTCTCTTGGAAAGAGCTTTTATTTAGAATCTCTGGATGACGCACTGGAAGAACAACATGAATCTGAGTTTGTCGCTGTCTCAAACTTTGAAATATCAGGCGATCAGTCGCATGAATAGCAACAGCCAAATCAATAAGATCAGCAATTATGGAAGGAAATCTCGTTTGTGTCCGGCATCTAAATTCACTGTCATCTATAGAAATCCTCACATTGCTTTCTCTGTTTCTAGAGTGATCATATATGCGGATATTTCCACCGTCACTCATTATTGGCTCGAAAAGCAAGGTAAATTCACAACCTTGTCTACTTTGTCTTTCCATTTTGCTTAACCTGCTAGAAGGTCTTCGTTTAAATCAATTGCTTCTTGAGAAGAACGTCGTGGCATGGATAGTCTGGCAACACTTTGATTTCTAATGGCATTTTGGGCAAATTTCTGAATCCCAAAATCTATACTTGGCTGGATTGCTTCAATTCGCTTTTCAAGAATTTCTTGAGTGATGCCTGCATGATGTTTTGGGGTCAACGGGATTCGCTCTTTGAATTCTGCCTCATAAACTTCATGAGCATATCGTCTCCAAATAGCCTCTGAAGTGTGGGTAATATCTACCTCTCGTCCATTTCTAAGATCGTTGAGATAACCCTTGCCTGCGCGTAGTATCAACTCTTTGACGTAGGGTGATCCATCTGCCTGCCGAACTAGATTGTCGAATTCCACACTAAGTTTGGCAAAGTCGCTTTCCCTAACTTCCTCAAGATTGCTAATTATTTGTGTAACACTAGCCGCCAGTGCTTGAGCCAGCACGATGGAAAGATCACCTTTAGCTTTGATATCTTGCTTGAGTTTTTCCAGCACAGCCCTTGCACATTCATCGCTAGTTGCGATTCCTTCACAAAGCCACTTGTACGGTTTTTGATAAAGCCGCTTGAGTCTGCTATGGACAATATCTCCATCGGGCATAACAACCTCCGTCTCTCGGAGTTCTTTGATATCCCAAAGCTAATCTATGAACCTGACATTGTCAACTATTTTTGGAAGATTTCATAGGTTAATGTCAGATCTGGGCTTTGGGATTGCCAAAAGATTCTGATGCTGGGTTCTAAGCTACTTGCAGCCTCTAAGCGAATCAACCGCCAAGGTTTAGTTGGATGAATTCTCTGGCGATCGCCCGATCAACTCCAACGTTCTCGCATCGGGTTCGCCGTGAAAGTATTGGTCGAGCAGTTGCTGAAACACCGAACCAGCGGGCGATACTTGGGCAAACAGCGTAGTGCAGGATCGCAGCTTCAGATCATCGGGTGAGCCAAAAATCTCGTAAGCTGATTGCCCGTTCACCAAAAGCACTGCCTCGGCGCATTCGACCAGTCGAGCGCCCAAGATGGGATGTTGAAGGTATGCTTCCGCTTCGGCGAGGCTTTTGATGGCGTAGTGCTGAGATGTGGCGCTGAAGCCCAGGCCCGCGTATTGCGGGAAGATGAACCACATCCAGTGCGATCGCTTCCGTCCCTGCCGAATTTCCGCCAGCGCTCGCGCATAGTCGGACGCTTGCGCCTTCACAAAGCGATTCAGGTCAAAGAGGTCGTCTTGCTCTGCCATAATTCACGGTATACGGATTTCAGATTTTAGATTGCCGATTTTAGATTGCCAAGCTGAGGCGATGTAAGACTTTTAGCTCTGGTTATGTGACCGTCTTCAAAAGATTCTCCAAAAGATTTAACCTCAGCCAGCGAACGGGCTTTCCAAAGACCGTGCCCAAGCCTTGTGATGACTTGCCATGAAACTTCACCGCACGCATCTGATCCTTGCTCTCCTGTTGCTCTTGGGGCTGGGGCTGCGGTTTTGGGGGCTGGACTTGAAGCCGATGTGGCTGGATGAGGTGATTACGGCGATCGCCGCGATGGGTCGTCAGTACAGCGAGATTCCAGTCGGGCAGTTCTTCCCGCTGTCGCAACTGGACGAGTTTTTCACCGTGCAGCCGGGGCTAAGTTGTGGAGAAATTACCCAACGGCTGATTGCCACGTCGCCCCATCCGCCGCTGTTTTTTTGCCTGATGTATGGCTGGATGAATGCGCTGCGGCCGAGCGAAAACTGGATGTGGGCGCTGCGGGCACTGCCAGCGCTGTTTGGCGTGGGGGCGATCGCCGCTGTGTATGCCCTGAACCGGGTCGCCTTTTCGACTGCGGCGGGGCTGGCGGGGGCGGCGGCGATGGCGGTGTCGCCCTTCGGGGTTTATCTCTCACAGGAGGCGCGGCACTACACGCTGCCCGTGCTGCTGATCACGCTGGGGCTGCTGGGGCTGGTGCAAATGCAGCAAGACTTGCAGCGACATCGGTTTCGCCCGTGGGTGTGGCTGGGCTGGGTGGCAATCAGCGGGCTGGGACTTTACATTCACTATTTCTGCCTGCTGGCGCTGGCGGCGCAGGGGGGGGCGCTGCTGGGCTGGATGCTGCTCAATCGGGGGCAAATTTCGCGCTGGGGCTGGGGGGCGCTGGGGCTGGCGATCGCCGCTGTCTTCCTGATGTATCTGCCCTGGCTGCCCGTCTTCTGGGAACACATGAACCGTCCCGAAACCGAGTGGCTGGGGCTGGCAGACGGAATTTTGGGCAAGCTGTCGCCACTGCTGCAAACGACGGTCGGCTGGGTGCTGATGGTGGTGATGAT
>RFIF01000459.1 GCA_003695655.1 Cyanobacteria bacterium J069 | reverse complement strand
TCCAACAGCAGGCTCTTTTTGCCCTTTGCCCAGGCGGCAAAGCCGCCATCCTGCCAGAGAAAATGGTTGTTGGGCAACAGGTTCAGCGTGCAGGGCAGATCGAGGGACTGGATGAGATGCAGGAAGGGGCGATCGCCCGGACTCATCACCCGCAGTTCGGTAATGCCATTCGCCTTAATCCACTGGATCAGCGGCTGCTCAAAATCTTCAGCGGTTTCGTAAGTGACAGGCCAGCCCGCCTCGCGCAGATCCGCCGCAAAGTGGCGCATGGCAGACCACACCAGCACCAGCTTTTGCTGATGATATGGCCGCACCCGCACCCAGTTGAGCGATTCGATTAAAATAACGGGCGTGCTTGCCGCTTCATCCGCACAGCTTTGCAGCGCCGCCTGTCCATCCCAAAGCTGATCGCCCAACACCCAAACGCCGATGGTCATGATTTGGGAAACGTCCTAAGCATCCGACTTTTTCGGCTGAAAGAGAAGCTGAATCCCCAGCGCCACCAGCCCCACCGTCGCAATGCCAAACGTCACCAGCGCCAGACAGCTCATGCCCAGCACCAGCGTCCGCACCGCCGAGCCAATGCTCACCGCCAGGGAATTGCCCGTGGGCAGCGGCTTGCTGGCAAAGGTACTGTGGATCGACAGGGTGAGGTAGTAGAGAGCGGTGGCGATCGCCCCCGAAATCGCGGCTCCCGTCCAGCAGCGCACCGGGGTAGGCGGCGTTTCATCAGCGACGAAAGACAGCGGTTTCTTGACGACGGATTCTTGTGCCGGATTAATGTCAGACATTTCAACGAGCCTCGCTTGAGCCATGCTAGTGATGATTCTATCAGGGCACAGGAGGGGTTGGGGTGACGGAGTGATGGAGTGACGGGGTGACGGGGTGATGGGATGACGGGGTGACGAGGTGACGGGGTGATAAGTAGCTTGCTCCAACACTCCAACACTCCAACACCCCATCACTCCTAAAGCTCCGGCATCGTCCGCAGCACCGTCTTCGGCATGGGAATTTCGTCATCTAGCGGCGGCGTGCAGGCCCAATAAGCAGAAACGGATTGCCGCATTCGATCGACGCATTCCTTAGCTTTTTGGGCATGTCTCGCGTCAGGATAAGGATAAGGATAGTCGTTTTGATTTTGGGTCAGATTTTCATAGTCAAACTTGCCCGTCGAAAAGGCGATCGCCTCCAGTTGTTTTAGCCGTTCTTCCAGCAGCCCCATCAATACCCGAAAGCGCACCCACTGATGGCTTTTTAGATCAAAGTCGCGGATCAGCGCTTCGCCAGCGGCCGTGCCTTTGTTCATCACCCCGTCAATTGTGGCCGCATCCATCGCCAGGTTCAGCCCGCCCTCATCATGGGCAAGGCGCACCTGCACAATCCGTTCGCGATAGCCGGGCAGACCCGCCTGGCTGTTGTCGCGATAGTTTTGCGCCGTTTGAAACATCTGCCACGCAAAGGCCAGCAGGTTGGACTGCAAATCAACCCACTCAGGAGCCTGGCGATCGTTGGGGCGCGGCAGATACACGTCTTTGTTCAACATGGTGGTGGTTTCTTGCGATCGCTCCAGTTCCAGATTTGACGAGTTAGGGGTGGCGCTGAGATATTCTGGGTTGATCGTGCGCGGGGCATCGGGATTGCTAGCAACACCCGGCTGAGTCTTCAGCACTGCTTCGGAAACCGATCCTAAATTAATGCCAAACGTGGGCCGCGTCGGCAGCCAAGAGTCAAAAAAGTGGATGGGAAAATTGCTGCAAATGCCGCCATCGCTGAACCAGTTTTGCTGCAAATCTTTGGAATTGGGGTCGTCGCTGACCTTGATCCGCTCTCCGGGGCGATGGCGCTTGAGGCAGGCCTGCGAAATCGTGTAGAGCGGCACCGCGCTAATCAGCACTGGAAAGCTGAGACTCATACGGGTCGCCAGCACAACAGGCAGATCATCAGGGTCTGGCAAAAAATAGTAGCCCTTGGGCAGCGGTTCAAAGTCGGGTCGCTTGCCGGCCTTCTCCACTAAATGCTGAACCACATTGCTAGGAAACAGCCTGTTGAACTCTTCGACCTTGAAAATGAAGCGGTGATCCGTCTCGAAGGGCAGCGTGTAGGGGCGGTTGTGGCTGAGGTTTGACGTGACCATGCGCAGGTCGATGTTGACTTCGCCCCGATCGCGATCGGGAAGTCGCCCATCGGCAAAGGGTTTCTGGCGCAGGTCGCCAAAGGTCAGCGGTCGTCCAGTTTTGTCCAGCCCGGCCAGGTTGTTGATATTGACGCTAAGCCAGTCCGTCAGGGCGGTCGGATTGGCGTCTGGGCCCTTGCCCGGACTCTCCGGTGTGTGGCCGGGGCAAATACCAAACAAATTGGCGGGCAGCATTTTGAACAGCGCGTTGTATAAATCCACCGCGCCCGCCGCCAGCGTGCCCACGCCCAGCCAGCGTTCTAGCACAATGAACACCACCGCCAGCAGTCCCGTCGCTAGCAAATAGTCGCCAAACTCGATGTCATTGCCCGTCAGCCAGCCGACAATGCCAAAGGCGATCGCCGCCAAAGTTCCCAGCACCAGCGCCAGCCCCAGGCTGCCAATTAGTCCCCAGGTCGTGCCCTTGCTGGCAGTGGCGGGGCTGGTGCGCTTGGCAATGTCGAACAGATTCTGGGCGCGTCCCAGCCAAGAATTGTCGCGGCGGCGGTTTTGAGAACCGGGCGTTTTGCCCAGAATTTCCAGCAGCGAGTCCATCAGCGGCTTCAGCGCTGGGTCGGGCTGAAACAGGCTGAATAGAAAGCCGGACTGGCGCAACTGGGCGCTCATGCTGTCCAGTCGGTCAAAGCCGCTGGGTTTACCGTCCCACTCGGCATCGCGCCCATATTCGGCAGCGGCCGTCACCGCAGCGGCGATCGCCCCGGCCGAGGTGCCGCCGACGCTGCGAAAGCGATACTTGCCTTCGCCAGCCAGCTTAAGAACAGTCGGCGGATACACAATACCACTGGTAATGCCGCCTTTCATCACCAGGTCGCAGTCGCGCTCCGGGTGGAAATAGCTGGCTTCGGACGTTGCAGATGCAGTCGATGGCTGGGTCTGGGGCATAAGTTAACTCCTCGAAAGGGGGCATGGAGAGCGCTACAACGCTTTTCCTTCATACCCACCCAATACCCCAAATTTCGGATTACGTCGCTAAATGGATACCTTTCGCAATCAACTGTGCGGTCCAAATGTCTAGATCTGGATCGGGCTGCTGGGCGCGGAGGGCGGCCGTGAGCGCTTCAGCCTGTGCCCGAGAGTGAGTTAGCCCAAACACCGTAGACCCCGACCC
>RFIF01000458.1 GCA_003695655.1 Cyanobacteria bacterium J069 | reverse complement strand
TAAGGGGGACTTCCGAGCCTTCCGGACCCGGTTCCCCTTTACTAAGGGGGACTTCTGAGCCTTCCGGTTCCGGCTCCCCCCTTACTAAGGGGGGCTAGGGGGGATCTTCGGCTGCGGCTTCAGGTTCGATCCCCCTAAATCCCCCTTAGTAAGGGGGACTTCTGAGCCTTCCGGTTCCGGCTCCCCCCTTACTAAGGGGGGCTAGGGGGGATCTCTCTAATAATGATTGCCCACTTTGCGGTGGTGAACGGCGGTGAGGGAGTCGGGTCTGGAGACGCGCCCCGTATCAACGCGGCTATAAACCACCCAGTGATCGCTGCACTCCATCCGGCTGACGACTTCGCACTCTAGGTAGGCGAGGGCATCCGCTAAAATTGGCGAGCCGTTGTCTGCCGGATAGGTTTTGATGCCCGCAAAGCGGTCGGCACCGGGCGGGAAGCGCTTCAGGAAGTGCTTCATCAGCGGCTGGTAGTTGCCCTCTTCCAGAACGTTTAGCACGAAGCGATCGCCCACATGCATAAAGGACTCGATTGCCCGGTCTTTGGCGACGGCAATCGAGATGCCCAGCGGCTCCAGGCTGGCTTGGGCGACCCAGGACGCGAGCATGGCGCTGGCGGCGTCGTTCTTTTGGGCGGTGATGATGTAGAGTCCGCCGCTGAGGCGACCGAGGGCTTTGTCCAAGTCGTTGTCCAGCGCCTTCATTTGCTTGATCGAGCGATCGCGCGTTAGCCATTGTCCCAGGTCGGTTCCGGCTTCGTCGCAGATTTGGAACGTGGCGTCGGTCGGCGTTTCTTTGATCAAAATGGGCGCAAACGCTTCCCGCAGCCCAATTTCCTGGAAGCGGTTTCGCAGGGGATAAACCGATTCATCGTCGCTGCCGCCGCTTTCAAACAGACCCACAGCTTGCTTGGCGTGGGCGGCTGCCAGGATGGTGCTGAGGGCGGCTTTGGTGGCGATCGCATCTGGCCCCGACTGTGGCGGCATCCCAATCACCAGACCTGCTGCAATGCTAACCAGCACGCCGATTTCGTGAGGTTCAGCAACCTTCAAATCGACCAGCTCCACTACCACGTCCGTTTTGTTGATGCCGTGGGCGATCGCCTGGGCCAGCCGTTCGCTATGCCCATAGTCCGTTGTGTAAAACACGGCCACCGTGGTTGCCGCCTTCGCCTGCGCCTGGCTCCAGTCGCGATATAGCCCCATCATTTCGGGGACGTGGTGGCGCAGCAGCGGCCCATGGCCTGTGGCGATGGTTTGAATTTCTGGCAGTTCGCCAATCCGCTTCAGCGCCGCCAGCACCGAGCGGGCGTTGGGGCCCATCAAGCAGTCGTAATAAAGCTTGTAATCAGCCTCCAGCGGCGCAAGGTCTTCGTCATAGGTGCGCTCGTCGCAGAAGTGCATCCCAAACGCATCGCAGGTGTAGAGAATCTGCGTCTTGTGGTCGTAAGTAAAGATTGTGTCGGGCCAGTGCAGGTTGGGTGCAGAGACGAATTCCAGTTCGTGTCCCTGACCCAGGTCGAGGCGATCGCCACTCTTCACCAGCTTGCGCTGAAATGGCTGATGCACCAGATCTTCGAGAAACTGGATCGCCACCTTCGCGCCGACGACGGTGATATTTGGATTGAGTTGCAATACATCTTTCACCAGGCCGCTGTGATCCGGCTCGGTGTGGCTGATGACGAGATAGTCGATCTCTGCCGGGTTGATCAGCCCGGTGAGGCAGTCGAGATAGAGCTGGCGAAACTTTTCATGGGACGTGTCCACCAGCGCTACTTTGTCGCCGCGAATCAGGAAGGAGTTGTAGGTGGTGCCGTTTTCCAGGGCGAATTCGATATCAAAGCGATCGCGATCCCAGTCGAGGGAGCGAATCGCGGTCGTATCCTCTGCGAGTGGCGCAGTTTGGAGGGTGAGTCGCTTTTGGGCGCGGTCTACCAGAGCCACCATAAACCTAAAACCTCCTGATCACGAAGAGAAGCTTGCGGAGCAACAGCCTTCCCCTATTATCACCCTGTTCCTGAGGGTTTTGTAAACTTTCAATAAGTGAACCTACTCATTACCAAAACTTATATAAGACGCCTCAATAAAAGAGTTATCCTTATAAACCTCACCTGACTGCCGCCTAACACTCAAAAACCAAAATTCCTGTTCCGACTGGGCGAAGTTGACATAAAATGGCAGCGAATTGTTGCCCCATCTGACTTCTCCAGTCTGGTTTTAGCCATGTCTTCAAGTCCTGCTCTCCAGTTCATGTTTCGGTCTGAGTTTTGGATTCGCCGACTGACGCTTGGATTAGTGGCGGCGAGTGCAGCCAGCGGGTTAGGGGTCGGGTTTGCGCCCGGCTTTCTGGCAAACCCAGTTCTGGCGAATCCAATCCTGGCGAGTCCAATGGCGCAAAATGCCCCTGAGCAAGGCGTCTGGCTGCTAAGTCAGGCGACGCCCGACGGTACGCTGCAACTGAATGATGCCAGCGATGCGATCGCCCAACTGCAAACCCGGCTGACGCAACTGGGCTATTACGATGGGCCAATTTCGGGCACCTTTGGCCCGCTGACGCAGGAGGCGGTGATCAAATTTCAAGAGGCGCAGGGGCTAGCCGCAGACGGCATTGTTGGGCCAGCGACCGCTTCGGCCTTAGCCAGAACCAGTGAACCTGTTCAAAGCAGCCCCTCTGCGTCGAGCAACCTTTTGCAGGTGGGAGACACCGGGCCAGGGGTGGTCGCCCTGCAACAGCGCCTCACTGCCGCTGGCTATTATCAGGGCACGGTAGATGGCACCTTTGGCCCGCAAACCGAAGCGGCGGTGCTGGCCTTTCAGCAGGCCCAAGGATTGACCCTAGATGGAATTGCGGGGCCGGCGACGCTGGCTGCCCTGACGCCTGCTACTCCGCCAGCCGGGGCTGCGCCCCAACCCGTGCTCCCCGCTCCTGTAGAACAGCCGGGTGTGGTTACCACGGCTCCACCCGTTGTAGGATTGCCGATTGAGCAGCCAGGGGTAACGGTTCCCCCGATCGCCCCGATTCCGCCCGCTGTGGCCACTGCGCCGCCGGTTGCGCCCGCCCCAGTGTTGCCCCCACCCAGTGCGGGCGTGCTAGAGCTACAAAAGCAGCTTGCTGACCGGGGGCTTTATCAAGGACCGCTGGATGGGGTGATGGATCTTGACACTCAGCAGGCGATCGAGCAAGCCCAGCGCAACTATGGGTTGAGATCCGGGGATTGGCTGCCCTAGCGAATTAGGAGTTGGGCGGTAGGGATTTGGGGTTAGGGATCACAGGTCTGACTAAATTGACTAAGAGCGGATTTACAAAGTCAATCCTAAGTCGCTTATATCCCTTGTATATCAGGGGTTTTGGCTTCCGGGAACTGCATTAAGCGGTTTTTCTGAAAGCCCTGCCAGAT
>RFIF01000457.1 GCA_003695655.1 Cyanobacteria bacterium J069 | reverse complement strand
GGAGAGAAGATGGGATAAGGTGGTTTTTGGGATTGTTTCTGTTCTCGTTCTATCAACTCTTTCGCCCTCTCTCCCCTTCCCTCCCTCTCCCCCTCTTTCTTAAATGCTAGATTTCTGGATCAAAACCAGCGGCACCTGGATCAATGTCGCCACTGTCATTCTGGGTACTGCATTGGGGCTGCTGCTAACGGGGCACTTGCCGGAACGGATGCAGCGCGTGATCAAGCAGGGGCTGGGTCTGACGACGCTGTTCATTGGCATCAGCATGGCGGGCAGCCTGAACCAGGTAAAGGACGGCATTGTGGACGGCGTGATTTTGGGGCTGTTGGCGCTGGTGGTGGGCGGGCTGCTGGGCGAATGGTGGCAGATTGAGGAACACCTCACAACTGTCGGCAATTGGCTAAAGTATCGGTTGAAGGGGAAGGGGCGATTTACCGATGGGTTTGTGACGGCGAGCCTGCTGTTTTGCATTGGGCCGATGGCGATTATTGGCAGCTTGAACAATGGGCTGGTGGGCGATGCGCGGCTGCTGACGCTGAAGGCGACGATGGACGGACTGGCGGCGATCGCCCTCACCGGCAGCTATGGCATTGGTGTTGGCTTTTCGGCGCTGGCCCTGTTGCTCTATCAGGGCGGGCTGTCGCTGGCGGCGGGGCTGCTGGCGCAGTCGCTCCCCGACCCAGCCACCTCGCCCCCGGTGCTGCTGGTGACGGGCGTGGGTGGGTTGATGATTCTCACTATCGGGCTGAATTTGCTGGAAATTGGCAAGGTGCGCGTGGCGTCGTTTTTGCCTGCACCGTTTCTTGCGCCCCTGTTCTATTGGCTGGCCCTGTGGCTCACAGGCGCTCTAGCCTAATGCGCGCGTCGGCATCCATCAAACCACAGCCTCATCGCAATTTTTATCGCAGGTTTTAAAGCTTTTATTTATGCAGAGATGCCATAAATGTACAACGTTACACACGACATCCTTGATTAAGGCGGCTACGATGGCGCTGAATGTCATTCAGCATAAAATCGCCTAATGAAGAACCCTATGGACGCGATCGCAACGAAAAAGCCGCATCAGGTTGTCATTATCGGGGGCGGATTCAGCGGGCTATATGCCGCCAAGACGTTGGGACGCACCGATGCCCAGGTGACGCTGGTTGACAAGCGCAATTTTCATTTGTTTCAACCGCTGCTCTATCAAGTCGCTACGGGCACGCTCTCGCCCGCCGACATTTCTTCGCCGCTGCGGGGCATCCTCAGCGATTACAAAAACATTACTGTGCTGATGGATGAGGCGGTGGATCTCGATCCCCAGGCGCAGGTACTCAAGCTGCGCGGTGCAGAGGTTCCCTACGACACGCTGGTCGTCGCCACGGGCGTTAGCCACCACTACTTTGGCAATGACCAATGGCGCGACACGGCTCCAGGGCTAAAAACCATTGAAGATGCGCTGGAAATGCGCCGCCGCATCTTTGTCGCCTTTGAAGCGGCGGAAAAAGAAACCGACCCCGAAAAGCGCAAAGCCTGGCTGACCTTTGTGATCGTGGGTGGCGGCCCGACGGGTGTGGAGCTGGCCGGGGCGATCGCCGAACTGGCCTACCGCACGCTCAAGGAAGACTTCCGCAACATCGACACCTCCGAGGCAACCATCCTGCTGCTAGAGGGAATGGATCGGGTGCTGCCGCCCTATGATCCCGACCTGTCGGCAAAGGCAGCGGAATCGCTGACGCGGCTCGGCGTCACCGTCTGCACCAAGACCCTGGTGACGCAGATCGAACCCAGCGACGCCGGCGATGTGGTGACGATAAAAAGCGGCACGCCGGATGATCCTCACGTGGAGCAGATGACCGCGCGCACGATCCTCTGGGCAGCGGGCGTCAAAGCATCGGACATGAGCCAGGTGCTGGCAGACCGGGCGGGGGCGGCGTGCGATCGCGTCGGGCGAGTTATGGTAGAACCCGATTTCAGCGTGCCCAACCATCCCAATATCTTCGTGATTGGCGACCTGGCGCATTATGCCCACCAGGGCGATCGCCCGATTCCCGGCGTGGCTCCGGCAGCGGTGCAGGCGGGAGAATATGTCGCCAAATCGATCCAGCGGCGGATTCAAGGGCAACCCGTGGAACCCTTTGTCTACAAAGATCCGGGCAGCCTGGCCATCATTGGCCAAAACGCGGCCGTCGTAGACCTGGGCTTTATCAAGTTTTCCGGGCCGCCGGCCTGGTTTGCCTGGGTGTTTGCCCACATCTATTACCTGATCGAATTCGACAATAAGCTGATTGTCATGCTCCAGTGGGGCTGGAACTACTTCACCCGCAAGCGTGGCGCACGGCTGATTACGGGCGAAGGCGGCGTGGCCACGGCGGAGGCTGCGGGCACCTATCGTAAACCCGTCAAGGAGCCTGTGGAGGTGTAGACGCAGAATCGCTTCTATCCGTAAGGCAAGGGGCTTCAGCCCCTTGTCTGTGACGTGAAAAGTCTCGTGAAAAGTCTAAAAACGCTCTGAATGAGGCAGGGGCGATCGCCCTTTTACCCTACGCTTTCGGCTTACAATAAAGCTTTCAAACAGGCTTTCTCATTTCTCAAAACATGGCGAGCGACGACCAAATTGATTTATTCAGTCTGGCGGAGGTTAGCGCGCCCGCCGCATCTGCCAGCTTCGACCTGTCCCAAATTCCCACCAGCGCTCGCGTTCCGATTCCGCCTGGGACGTATTCTTCGATGGCGGAAATTAAGGCACACTGCGACCAGTGCGATCGCTGCGAACTGGGAAAAACCCGAACGAATGCGGTCATCGGCCGGGGTGGCTTGGCTGCGCCCGTGATGATTGTTGGCGAAGGGCCGGGGCAAACCGAAGACGAAACCGGGCTGCCCTTTGTCGGCAAGTCCGGCCAATTGCTGACGAAAATTCTGGAATCGGTCGAGTTCACCGAAGAGGACGTGTTCATCTGCAACGTGGTGAAGTGCCGCCCGCCCGAAAACCGCACGCCCACTGCTGCCGAAGCCGACGCCTGCAAGGGCTACCTGATGGAGCAAATCCGGCTGATCAACCCCACCATCATCCTGCTGACTGGAGCCACCGCGATGAAGGGCTTGCTGGGCATCAAGCAGGGCATCACCAAAGTGCGCGGCCAGTGGTTCGAGCAAGACGGCCGCTTCTACATGCCGATTTTTCACCCCGCCTATCTGCTGCGAAATCAGTCCCGCGAGAAGGGCAGCCCGAAGTGGCTGATGTGGCAGGATATTCAGGCGGTGCGGGCGAAGCTGGATGAGATTCGCGGGTCTTAAATTAGACTTGGCAAGCCTTAAAGATTTCTTGCCCAATACTTTTTCGGACATGCATCAGAGTTCGCTTGTATAGTTTTTCTGTAAATCTACTGATGCAGTCTTGACGAAGATGTTTCTGCCGTGGCAGCCTAAGGGCAAGCTACTAAGCATGATCTTCGTAGCTTAAAAATATTCTCGCATTTCACTACTCTCGATTATCTTTAGAACTCAGTCTGAAGAGCTAAAAAGTCGAGTGATAAGTTCACAAGGTTTACAGAATCAGTCCTAGGAGTTTTGCCTGTTGATCAATTTGGTGGCAACTAGGATGTGTGATGGAGTCAGGCATCAAACAGGTGCAGCAACATTTGGAAGGTGTGCATACTTTCCCACTTCTCATGCAACTACCTAATCAACCTAAGCCACATTAATTCAATCATTTGCAGCAAGAAACTATGAAACTGGCTGAAATACTTAAACAGTCTCTGCTTGTTGTCGGCAGTGCAGGCTGTATCACGCTTGGAACAACTCAAGTCTCTCTAGCAGTAACATTTTTTACGAATCCCACTACGGGCAATGAGTATGGCTTGACCGATAACTCCTCAACCTGGACTGATGCTCAAGCAACGGCTCAGACGCTAGGTGGTAACCTGGTAACAATTAACGACCAAGCTGAACAGAATTGGTTGATTTCGATATTTGGAGGCTCTGAACTATTTTGGATTGGTCTTACGGATCAATCTAATGAAGGAACGTTCCAGTGGATTAGTGGTGAACCTATAAGCTACACCAACTGGGCTTTCGGCGAGCCTAATAACCTTGGAGGCAATGAAAATTATGCCCATATGAACTGGATTAGTGCTGGACGCTGGAATGATGTCCCCAACAGCGGATTTTCAGGTTTGCATAGAGGGATTATCGAACGCTCAGCTCCAGCAGCGGTTCCTACTCCAGCCCTTCTCCCAGGATTGATTGGTATGGGAATTGCAGCCTGCCGCAAGCGCAAACCAGGCAGTCAGATGGAGGTTTCTGAAAGAGCCTAGTTTTCTAAAGCTGGTGTAACTGTAATCTCTTTAGCGGCTATGTTCAAACATTAAGAGCATAGCCGCTATCCTTTGTCCCTCAGACAAAACGCGATTTCCAAATCTACGTATTCAACGATGAAGCCGCAATGGAAAAAGTTGCTTAGGCAATTGTTGAAACCTCAGTAGACAGGCTTTGCAATTTTGGGTAAGACCAATTTTGGGTAAGACATAGAGCGTTTAGTTTCGTCATGGGCTTACTTTTTATGCGGCGTTGCTGAATGACGCTATGATTTCGTCGGATTGAGGACAGAGCCTCAAGGCTTTCAGAAACTATTTCATAGACCGATTCAGCAACGCCTTTTTATAACTATGTCAATGACAAAAGCAAACAAACGCTTTGCTAAATCGGACTATGAAATAGTATAATAAAGCCTCG
>RFIF01000456.1 GCA_003695655.1 Cyanobacteria bacterium J069 | reverse complement strand
GCGGTAGACAGAATGGTTAGGACAAGCATCAAGCTTTTCAGTTTGATGCAGCTAGGGCTTCAGACCTAACCCCTGACCCCTAACCCCTGACCCCTGCTATAGCTCTAGTCAAGGCTCCTTAGAAGGGGGATTGACTCGTCAGCGGCATCACAGATTATTAAACTGTGTGACAAGATGTTCCTCAGGCTCCAGATTTAGCCGAAAGTTATGGACAGTAGCACGTTTATGTTGCGTGCTGTTTGTATTAGGAGTGTTACAAGATGGTTTTGTCAGATACCCAAATTCTCACGGCGCTGGTAATTGCTCTGCTTCCGGCTGTGCTGGCGTTTCGGCTTTCGACGGAACTCTATAAGTAAGTCATAGCCCGCCCGAATCTATCGTCTGCCCGATCTTTTGTGCAGCTTGTGCATTGGTCGGCGCTGGGATTCAGGTCAGTGGCGATCGCCCTTGATGCGGTTACACCTGATCTGAACCCATTTTTTGGATATATTGCGTTTCTAGGGTCAGCCTATACTTTTAGGTTCGGCCGCCGACGCTTGGTAGGCCTACCTGTCAGCCAGGAGAAGCCTCAGGAGCAGCCCTGGGTCGAGCCTTGGGGAAGCCCTGGATAATCTAGGGGAAGCGTGCCTCAACTCAAAGCGCAGGATTTTTTGGTCAGAGCTGCGCATAGCGATTATATTGGGGTAGATTCCGGGCTACCGGTCAAATCGCCCCGTTTTTTTATATGAACTGCTAACATGAACGCGATTCAACCCGCCCGCCCGCCGCTTTATCCTCTCAAGCCAGTTCGGAAGCGCTCTCCACGCGCTCGACGACGGCTCCACCAGCGGCGCAGTCCCCATCAGTCGGTAGCGGTTGAAGCCAGTCTGCGGCTGGCGGTGAATGTAGTGGTGGGCATGGTGGCGATCGCCTCTATTGTCAAACTGCTGCCACAGAACATTGTTCAGCAGCAAAAGCTCAACACCTTGCAAACAGACGTTAATCTGTTAGAACAGCGAGTTGACTGGCTCCAGGAAACCTTTGCGCGCCAGTTTGATGCTGGGCAAACGCGCAGCGTCATGCAGGAAGAAACGGGCCGCATCGGCATCGGACAGCGTCCCGTCGTGTGGATTAATCCATCCGCTAACAAGGCTGCTAGCACACCGCTGCCCCCGTCTCAGCTAGCTCAGCCGTCTCAACCAGCTCAGCCATTGGCAGCGGGTTCCCCCGTCCCACCCCCTGATACAATTCCAGTGACGCTGCCTGGCTATGCAGCGGCTCCCTCTGATAACCGGGCCTCTGTAGAAGGAGCTGCTGCTTGGTAGCGCTGCACCGGGCTGGCTTGGCCAGGGCTATGGGGCGCCCCTTTGTTCTGCTGCTGGTGTCGCTGCCGCTGACAGCATTTCTTCCTACCAGCCTTTTGGGCTGCTGGCCACTGGCCACTCGTTTCCTGTAGATCCTGCGGAGGCTTTTGGGCAATCTGAGATGACAAATGCATTGGGCGGGCCAAGGGATACAAAAACGACAGCCCGATCTCGCCAGGATAGACAGATAGCAGTCAGTTTTGTCCATCAGCCCTGCTTTGTATAAAAGCGAGGTCTGCCAGATTGCCGAGGGTGCCAGTTTCTCCGGACATTATTCTTCCAAATCACGCTAAGAGCCTGCACCTCCAGGTTTGCCCGGAGTTAGATGATGGTTTTGGTTGATTATGATGAGTTAGGTGGAGTTTTCAGCCACTTGACAGGTCACCCCTGCTCTCTCTGGAAAGGTGCCCCTGGGTCATGTCGATTCAAAAATTCCCTTTAGCGACCATTCTGAAAATTAGGCGATACATGCAGACGACGCTGGTGCTGCCTGATGCAGAACGGCAGGCAAAGCTAGTAGAAGCGCTAGACGATTTGCCTGAGCCAGAATCTATTGATGACTTGAGCGGGCTATTTTCTTCGGGCACGCCTATCGTCACGACCCTGTCGCCTGTGCTGCATGAGCAATGGTTTATCAGCACAGTCAACCCGGCTGCCCCGCTGATCAAAATGCCGGGACTCTGGCTCAAGCCAGGACTCCGCCTAGTGAGCTATCTCTATCGCTCAGAAGCGGGTGGGGTGGGCGTGGTGTGGGCAGTGCCGGAGGACTTTAGTACGACTGCCCAGCTCGAAAAAGCGTTGCAGGAAAAAGGCAACATGGCGCGCTTGCCCCGGCCAGAGGGCGCACTTGACCATCCAATGGAGGCGATTGAGGGCGATCGCTCTCCGGCTTCCTTTGTGCTGGCCTCCATTCTGCGGCGAGAGCTTCAGGAATTAGGGACGCTGGGCGATCGCCGCAACTGGGCCCATCACCATCTGATCGAGGGCATTCCCGCAAAATATACCTGGCAGTGGCGAACCGAACAGCCCAAAGACCTGTCGCCCAAGGTGCGTCTGTATCCCGACGGACATGCCGCCGTCGAACTGTTTTCCTGCCGGGTGTCTGCGCCCAAGACGCTATATCGCCATTTGGATCGCTATCCACCCAACTCTTATAAACCAGAAAGCGTAGACAAGCTGCTGGCAGTGGAGCAGGCCAGCTAGGCTGGATTTTGGTGCTTGAATTTGCCCAGGTGAGATTGATCCAGGTGGGATTTGCCCAGGTGAGATTTGGCTAGTCTTGGATGTAGTCCTGTCCCGACAATAGCGCCATCTCAGCCCGCACAAATTCTCGTCCCAAGTATGCCGCGTGATCGAGGTAGCTGAGGGGGCAGGGGGTTGACTTTTCAAAAATTTCGATGCATAGCTCTTTCGCCGTGCGGCCGTGGAAGACCGCGGTGGGCGATCGCTTCAAGCTGCCATCACAGGGCAGTGGCTCGCCAGTTTCAGGGTCGCAGGCGAGACCTTTGTCATTGATTACATTGGAATAATGGTCTGCACAGATCAGACCGGCATGGCGATCGAGATAAATAATGAAGTAGCCCTGCGGATCAAGCTCAATGTAGCGATTGGATAATTTGTCATCCAGGGCGGCCCGTTCATTTCGTAAAGCAATCCCTGTGGGAATTGCCGGTTGGTCGGCAGTTTGACTCATGGCAAAAGTGCAACTTCTCTGAGGCTAGGGGCGCTTTTAATTAGCCCAATCCTTAATCTATCGCATGTGGTCATGGGGCGTATGTGGTCATGGGGCGATCGCCCCGGCTTCTCGAACAGAGGATTCCCAACCCTAGCCCCAAGTCCTTAACCCCGCCCCCCGATTGTCGGCATTTCATAACTAGAAACCAGCGGACTCATCCAATCAGGCATAGCCCTTAGCCAAAAAACTACCCTAAGATGGGGCTTAAACCAATTCATTTTAGGCGGCACTCTACCTTTGAGAATGGCGGGTGTGCTGCTGAGATACTTTATATGACAAGGAGCTGCCCGTGAGTCCCGAGATCCTCGCTCAATTACCGACTGCTGTTGCGAGTCCCTACTCTCCTGCTGAGTTTGATGCCTATGTCGTCAACAGCTATGCTCGCTTTCCCATTGTGCTCGAGCGAGGCCAGGGCTGTCGCGTGTGGGATGGTGATGGGCGTGAATATTTGGACTTTGTGGCAGGCATCGCTACCTGTACGCTGGGTCATGCCCATCCGGCAATGGTGAGCGCGGTTAATCGGCAGATTCAAAAGCTGCACCATGTGTCTAACCTGTTCTATATTCCCGAACAGGGCGACCTGGCCAAGTGGCTGGTAGCGCATTCCTGCGCCGATCGCGTGTTTTTCTGCAACTCTGGCGCTGAGGCGAACGAAGGGGCCATCAAGCTGGCGCGGAAGTATGCCCATACTCTGCGTGGCATTGCCAATCCCGTTGTGATGACGGCTCATGCCAGCTTCCACGGGCGCACCCTGGCGACCATTACCGCCACTGGACAGCCCAAATATCAGAAGAACTTTGACCCGCTGATGCCGGGGTTCCACTATGTGCCTTACAACGACATTGCAGCACTGGAATCGGCGATCGCCGAGCTGGACGCTGACCAGCCCCAGGTGGCCGCCATTCTGCTAGAGGCGCTCCAGGGTGAAGGCGGCGTGCGGCCGGGCGATCGCGCCTACTTTCAGCGGGTTCGCGAACTCTGCGACGCCAAGGGCATTCTGCTGATTTTGGACGAAGTGCAGGTGGGCATGGGCCGCAGCGGGCAGCTCTGGGGTTACGAAAACCTGGGCATTGAGCCTGACATCTTCACCTCTGCCAAGGGACTCGGCGGCGGTATCCCCATTGGCGCGATGCTCTGCAAGTCTTTCTGCGATATCTTCCAGCCCGGCGACCACGCCAGCACCTTTGGTGGCAATCCGTTTGCCTGCGGCGTCGCCCTAGAGGTGTGCGAAACGATTGAACGAGATGACCTGCTGCAAAACGTGCGGGAGCGCGGCGAACAACTGCGGCAGGGGCTACGGGCGATCGCTCAGCATTACCCAGCGCTGGTTGCCGAAGTGCGCGGCTGGGGGCTGATTAATGGTCTGGTGCTGAAGGAAGAAGCGCCGACCGTGTCGGCAGAGATTGTGCAAGCGGCGATCGCCCAAGGTTTACTGCTTGTCCCCGCTGGGCCGAAGGTGGTGCGCTTTGTGCCGCCGCTGATTGTCACCGCTGCGGAAATTGAGCAGGCACTGGGGCGACTAAATCAGGCGCTGGGCAACCTTTCCCTCTAGATTCTGGTGATTTACACGACCTTTTTTCGAGTGGCTGTTTCCCCGCTCGAAAAAAGGTTTCAGAATTTTTAAGGAATCCCTCGAAGAGTGTCCAGTTCCCGTGCTACGATAATCAATCGTGGGATGAAAGGGTCGGTGCCCGAGTGGCTAATGGGGGCGGACTGTAAATCCGCTGGCTACGCCTACGCTGGTTCGAATCCAGCCCGGCCCATCCCTCGTTATGCCCGTGTAGCTCAGTGGCAGAGCACACCCTTGGTAAGGGTGAGGTCGTGAGTTCAATCCTCACCACGGGCTTCGCCTCAAAGCTATATACATCAAAGCCTCTAACACTTCTCGTTAGGGGCTTTCTCATTGATACGAATTTACTAACCTGCGACAACCTAAGACAGGTTTACAGCATCCACCCCCCTATTATTGGTATTGATTTGGTATGGGGTTTTGGCATGAGGGCGCAGCGCGGCACGGTTGCAGTTGAAAGTTTTCAGGGCATGTTGCGGCTGCGGTGGAGTCATGCGGGACGGCGTTACTGTGTCTCGGTAGGGTATCCCGACAGCAAGGTTAATCGAAGCGTGGCGGAATCCAAAGCCCGATTAATCGAAGGCGATATGGTAACGGGCAACTTTGATCCGACCTTGCAGAAATACAAGCCGCGACGACAACAGGCATCCCACGCCATCACGGTTGCAGAGTTGTTAGCTCGGTTTATTGAGCACAAGCGCAAAACCGTTTCTGTGAGCAAATACGAATCGCTTCAGAAGCCCGTTGCTGATTTCTTTGGCAGCCGTTCAGCCAGCAGTGTTGATGGTGAGATAGCTGATCTTTTCAGGGTTCGCCTAGCTGAATGGCTTGCACCTGCAACCCAGCGGGAAAGGCTGATTGGGATTCGCGCCGCAATGACGACAATGACGACAAACTCGCTAGAAGCCTTGATGCGCGGCGTTTTGACTTAGCGACCAAATGACGACAAACTTTAACGACAAACTTTGACGACGCTGCGTCATTATTGGATTAACTCAAGCGTAGTTCTGGTGTAAGTCGAACCCGTTTCTAGGTTAGGAAGTGGTTTTGTAGGTGGCGATGCTGAAGTCGTGGATTCTCCCTCGGGTGGTGGGTCTGCCACCAATCGCAGCGATCGCCCCTGCCCTTCGATCCTGCCTCGACCGAGTTTTTCGAGTCGCCTAAACAGATCTCGGAGTTTGTCAGACGAAAATTTTTTCCACTTACTACTGAGCCGCTGTAGGTCGCGGGGGGCGATCGAACCCTCTTTTTGAGCGAGTGCCCAGATCTCATGCAGGGTTGATATTTCCTCGCCCCGGTCTGCTGCTGCCAAGGTGCCGTGAATCAGCTTCCACTGATTGATAAAAAAGTCTTGCAGAGCGATCGCTCTTACCACGGTTTCTTCTGAAATCCAGGCTTCTGGCGGCCGTCCGGCGATCGCGGCATCCAGCAGGTGCAACAGCAGCGCTAATTCACCCGCTTGGACCTTCGCCTTACTGTAAATACTCTGAAAGGCTGGCTGTGGGTGGTGTAATCTGTCTGAATCGCAGGCGTCCCACCAAGCACCGTATTGCTGGGCCGCCTCATGGCTGAGGGTGTAGGTTGCTCCTGGCTGCCGCTCAACTGCCTTAAGAAGCAGTCCAATCAGCCCTGAAAGCGAGCCTTCTTCCCTGATGTCACCAGTGTCCCACGGGCACGGTCTAGGGGACATAACAACCGGGCTAAACCGGGCAAATTGACCGCTGTTGTCGTTCCAGCCGCCGCCGCGAGATACCAGTTCTGCTAGGGTTTCGAGCTGCGTTGTTCCCGTTATGGAATAGCGACACGCCTTAGCGTACAGCGGGTCTTTCCCAGCTCTATCGACCTTTAGCGGTAATCCGTCACGACCGCTCAGCAGCTTTTCTCGATCGCTGCCACGCCCGGCACGGTAAGCGTTTTGACTGTTGAAGAGTGCCGAAATTTCGTCGTGGTGGATCAGAAACCCTGCGTCTTGTTGCCCCGCCTGGATGCGGGCGATCGCCTCTGCCGTGGCGTCCGTCGTTAAATAGTGGTGCAGCGGCGGGGGTGGCTCGGGCGGCTCTGCTTTAGCCGTTTTTGCCCGTGCCTCGTCTGCTTTGTGGGCTGCTAAATCCGTCTGGTATCTATCCCATTCCTCAGATTGCATCAAATAAAGCGCCTTCGTGACGACGGATTGAGCGGGCGATTTTCCCGCGCCCGATCGCGCGACGACCATGGACCAAAGCACTGGGCGGGCGTACAGTTCGCGCTCTCGATGCAGCTCCAGGCGAGACGCGCCAGGCGCAACGCTGGCTACCGCACTCAGCAGCGTCACAAAAATTGCCATAGACGAAACACCAACCAGCTCAGCGTAGCGGGTGATCCGGTTGCCGATACGCGGGTCTATAAAATTGCACGCGCTGGGGTCAGTGGTGGCGATCTCCTCTAACTCGTCTAACTGGCGTCTGTTGCGGTCGAGGTTGGCATCTGAGTCGGACTCACTTTCTAACGTGCGGTACAACTGCCAAACACCAGCCGCCGCGCAGTTTTGCCGCCTGGCAATGCTTAGGATTTCGCCCGTCAGATCTGACGGGCGCAAATCTTGATTTAACAGATTTTGCAGTTCGTCAATAAGCGTTTGATCGCTCTGATCTTTCGCGCCCAACCGCTGTCGCTCTACAGCCGCCTGGATCTCGCTGATCGGCCTGATCGCCAGCAGCCGGGAGTAGGGGTACGGGCGTTCTAGCGCAAACGCGGAAATTTCTCGCCACGCTGCTCGAGCTGAGTCCAGTGCATAGCCTGAAGCCTGGGCAAATTTTTCGTAAATTTCGATTGGTGGTGTGGTCCACCGCCACGGAGGCGGCACCGCACCCAGCAGCGCCGCCTCCGCGTAGGTCAGGCTGGCGGCCAACTTCTCCAGCGTGCCGCTGTCGCCAGCGCCCGTCTTGACGGCGCGGGCTAGCCACCCCAGCAGCAGGTCTAGCGGATCGATCGCGATCGCGACTGGTGCTGTATTGCCCGCAGGGCAAGGGTTCGAGCGATCGAACTGGGGCGTGACAGCCCCTAGATTTTGTGATAGGATTTTCATGGTTGTGATGCAAATAATTTTTAGGGACGGCGCTCCAACGCCGTCCCTTTTGCAGTTTTAGCTGGCGATCGCCCGGTTTTTCGTCCAGGCGACGACCGCCGCTTCGTCGTACCTCACGCTCCGGCCAACGACAAAATAATGCTCGCCCGCAAACATCGCTTCACGGGTGAGTTTGCGTAGCGTTGGACGTGAAATTCCCAGTATTTCGCAAATTTTCTTTGGCTTAGCAGAAAATTGTTTCATCGCCCTCATGCCCTCCAAATCTCACATACTTTTCCATATTTACCGGAAATTTTCAATAGGTTTTTAGATCTTTTTTTGAGTCTCCTGCGCGTTTTTCAGAAGTTCCAGAACCAGTCTGGGCAAGCATTAGAGTTGTTAACTGTTATGTTTTAATATAATTTGCATAGCCCTTTAGTATTGCTGTACTTTGTGCGGGTCAAGGCTTTGGGGCGATCGCCCTCATCTCGACAGCAAACCTGACAAAACACCTTCAGTCCCTAATAGTTCCTAAAAGTTCCCAAGCTGTCTTTAATAAAAATTTACAATTGCCCTCTAAACGTAGGACAAAAGCGCGACTTTGCAGGGCGATCGGTTCTGGAACTCCTGAAAAAATGGAGCGCTTTTCTGATTTCAATATCCAAAACGTTGCTCCGGTTCTGGAACATTTGAAAAGATGAAACATTGATATCAAAGTGATAATACTTTGATGTAAAACCGCTATTTTTCCAGAGTTTCCAGAACCACTGATCGCCCGTTCTGGCAAGGCTTTGAGGGCGATCGCCCTCATGCAAAACTTCCGAAGTTTTCATATTTTGTGAGGACTTTGAGTGATCCAAATGGCGATCGCGCTAGAGGGAATCCCGCCTGCGGATAACGTTATCCGCAGGGCATAGTGCCAGTTGGGCACCTCCACACAAGGGGCACCCCCACGGCTGTGGGGAAAAGCTTTGATCTAGGCGCTACTCCGCTCCAAATAGTTGAGCCGGGGCGATCGCCAGCGTACCGAGAGCAGGCGAGACGATCGGGGTGCTGCCCCGATAGATTGCAAACACCTCATACTCATCACCCTGTAGCAGCAGCACCGCCACGGTCTTGTCTTCCGGGTCGATCAGCCAATATTCAGGAATGCCGCGCTCCGCATATTGCGCCCGCTTGCGTTCAAAATCGCGATTGCGGTTGCCAGGGCTGATCACTTCGGCCACCAGGCGCGGCGGCGGCATGTCGATCGTGACGGTCAGGCGGCGCTGCATCAGCTCCAGATGCTCGGGCCGCAATACGGCCAAATCGGGGTAGCGGCTGGCTGGGTCGCCTGTCTCCAAGACCGACACCTGAATCTGAAGCGTGTGGATCGTGACGAGTGCCAGGGGCGCGATGCCGCTAGTCGCCAGATTGAGCAGTAGCAACCGGGCGATGAAGTCGTTTTCTGGCGATTCTGGCGGCAACTCAATTAGCTCCCCATTGACCAACGTGTAACGCCCTTCCAGCCCGTCGCTGTAGGCGAGATACTCTGCAAAGCTCGAAAATCTTGGTTTCGCTTGCGTCATGGCGATCGCCCCTCTCTACTTGCCTTGCCCGTCTTTGGCTGGTAATTCTCCGTTGGCTTCAGCCCTGGCAATCTCTTCCGCCAGAACAGCCTCAATCAAGTTACTGACGCTCCGGAAGCGCAAATCTGCAAGCTTTTCTAGCTTGCGTTTCATTTCGTGGCTGCAATAGGTCACTATTCGGGCTTTGTCGGTCGCCACGCTCTCAAACGAACTCATAGACTTCACCTCTCAGGGTAAACGATGGGGTCAGCTTCGCATTGCAGTGCCCTTATAGTGACACAACTAGAGTCAAACCGTATAAAAATAGTGTTGCAAAGGTGTGCACACTGTGGCTAACATTAGCACAGACAGGAACGGATCAGGAACAGCTTAGGAACTTGGTTTTTCGTTCAGTGTTCCAAGCGCAGCGCCCCAAACCCTCATTCTTTCGTTCCAGACAGCGTTCCAACCTGTTCCACACTAGTTCCCGCAAGCATTTGAGGACTTTAGCCATGACCCAAGCCCGAAATATTTCCCTGTCGCGATTCAGTCAGCTCGCGAACATCCCAAAAACGAGCATTTATCGCCGTTGCACTGAGCTGGGTATTGACACCAGCAGCGGGCTAAGCCCTGACGCTGTGGAGCTGCTCAAGGCTGATTTCGGACTAGTCCAGGATGAGCCGGAGCCAGAACCGGCGACAGTCGCCCATAGCGAAATCGTGCCCAGCGACTTCATCCAGCCTGGTCAGCTCGCCACCGTCGAAGCCCACGACATCAGCCTGCCAGACAGCTTCGACACCAGCGCAATGGTGAAATTCTTCGACGGCGTGACGGGTCAAGCGACCGACACGACCAAGCTAGTGGCGATCGCCGATCTCGCCCTCAACGTCACGGCGATCGCCCCTCCCTACTTTTTGCCTGCTGCTGGCGGATACTTTTCGTCAAACTTGACCCGAACCGCTTGCTCAATCAGGAACGCTGCGAGATTAGCCGTTGGACGCCCCTCTTGATCTGCCCACTTTTCCAAGTCGGCAGCGATCGAGTCTGGCAGCGTAACCATTATTCGTTTACTCACGGTTGCTTCGGGCATGGGGATATCTCCAAATAGTAAGACTTTCAAGCTACTGTCTAACGTTTTGCAGGCAATCAGTAAGCAATTGCTTGCTAACTCATAGCAATGTCATGCTAGCATGATGCTTGTGAAACGGATCAGAAACGTTAAAGAAACTGATTGCTATCTATTCCGTTTCACCTCGGAACGAAAGAATCACGTTTCAAGCCCGTTCCAAAGTGTTTCAGCAAGTTTCTACAAGGATTTCAGCCATGCCGCAGTCCCTAACGCTCTTTTGTAAAGAGCACAATCTACCCAAAGCGACCGTTTACCGCGATTGCAAACAGCTTGGAATCGAAACCGCCCACGGCTTGAGCGATGAGGCGATCGCCCGCCTGAAGTTGGAATACGGTATCCAAGACCAGCCCGCAGAGCAGCCCTCAACCGCTGCCGTCACGGTCGAGGTGGGCAATCATGCTCACAGGCTTGTTCACGTCGGTGCTCAATCCGTAAACCTTGAGCAATTTCGCACAGACCGCGATCGCCTCAGCCTGGCGCAGCCCACCCAGTTTGTAGCGGAAGCGCTGACCTTCCTAGACCAGCTTGAGGAAGGCATGGACGAAGCTGAGGCTCAACAAGAGCAAGAGTTGCAGCAGTTACGAACCGTTAAAAAGCAGGTTGGCAAGCGAGTAGATCGGTTTCGCCACCGCGCCAACGAATACCGAATCAAGACTGACTTGCTGGCGCAAATTCAGAGTGCGGAACTGGCAGAAGTCGAAGATCTGGCTGCTGAATTGAACGGCTTGGGAAAGCCCGCTTCTGGCGACTCGCAGCCGTAGCGCTGCTGCTGAGTGGCGCTGCCCTGCTGGCATACGCCGGAACCACATCACCACCTGACCCCCAACCCCCAACAAACGCACTCACTTGTTTGGAGCCTGATACGCGAACTGGGAACCTCCTGATATCCACGCCCTGCACTCCGCAGGGCATTACCACCTTAAAAGGAGCGCCATGACCGCCGCCGCAACGAGCCAAATTGCAATTAGCCTGATTTCCAAAAGCCTGGATCAGGCGATCGCCAGTCTTGAAGAACTCGAAACGGAGGTCAAAAGCCTGAACGATTCAGAAGCGGCCCGCGTCGCCCTCGACCTGATTGCCCAGCGCGATCGCCTCGATATTGTGTACGACCTTGCCACGCGAGTCGTCGGGCTGCTGTATCCCACGCCCGACCTGTGAAGTTCCTGATCCTACTGGTCTGCCTATCCGCCCTGCTGAGCTGCGACCCCAGCAGCCTCGCAGGGCTGCACTTTCTCACCCTGATTTTGAAGATGCCCCATCAACACCCATTTACTCGGTAGCGCCCTCGGAGCGCTGATCACCGCTGCTGCTGTGATTCCCGGTGATGCCCTTGCGCCGGGT
>RFIF01000455.1 GCA_003695655.1 Cyanobacteria bacterium J069 | reverse complement strand
GGTCAAAAATGCGCTGCTGCACGTCGGGAAACAGCTTGTGGACGTGATCCGATAGGTAAACGACGCCAATCGGAAAAATCGGATTACAGGGGAGGCGCACATAGAGCACCCGCTCCGCAGAGAGGCGATCGCGGCGGGGAAACTGGGCCAAGGGAGACATCATCTGCGCTGTCATGCGGGTCACCGGCAGAGTTGGAGAACGTCCAGGAATGAAACAAATGTCAAATCTGAGACGCTTGTTTATATATCTTTACGATACCATCGAGTTTCTTTGCCTGCATCGAAGTTTCATGTCAAGCCCCTGGTTTTCGCCTGGAATGCGATACCGTTTCTGAGAGTGGTGAGGCGCTATGCCAGCCTGCGGGGTTCTCGATTTTGGGGTTCTCGATTTTTAAGTGATATCCCATCATGCTAGGGACGTGGTTCATTTTCAGATTTGACCATCTTTGATTTACAGTAATTTGCAGGCTGTCAGCAGAGCGCTGTCAGTTGCCAGGAGCGTTGGCTGGAACCAGCTTTACGCGGGAATCACAATCTCGTGAAGTTTTGCGCGTAGACCGTTGGTAGTTGAGTTTACAGCCTTGGGGATCGTGGGATGTTAGGGTTAAAACACCCACGCAATTACACGAGGCTCCTCACGGCTATGGCGCAAATTATTGATCCCGTCCCTACCGAAAGCTCGGTTCACGTCCTCTGCTGCTATGTGAATGCGACGAGTAAGATTCAGATTGCCCGGATTACCAACGTCCCCAGTTGGTATTTTGAGCGTGTGGTCTTTCCGGGACAGCGACTCATTTTCGAGGCGGTGCCAGAAGCGATGCTGGAAATTCATTGCGGCATGATGGCAAGCGCGATCTTGTCGGATACGATTCCGTGCGATCGCCTGCTAATTGAAGACGAGCTAGACGCAACCTTTGAGTCGTCGGAGTTGGGGTTTGACAACGAGCCTGTGCGTCAAGCTTTTGTAGCAGTCACTTCTGCCGAGTAGTCAGCCGTTTAGCCAGAGCAGCTTGGAAGAAACCTGGCTGCGATCGCCCTCAGATTCATTTTTAAGATCAAAATTTGAGATTCAGGATAGAAGGGAGCTTTATGGCTCCCTTTTTTGCAGGTGTCTTTTCGGTGAATCGCCTCGAATCCCTACAGCGTCAGAGACTGGGCATCGGTTTCAATTAGCTTTGCCAAGTCTTGCAAGAAGGCAGCGGCATGGGCACCGTAGATAATTCGATGGTCAGCCGTCAGGTTGACCTGCATCTGGGTGCGGACGCCAAATAGCCCGTCGGCGGTGGCCACCACCTGCGGGCGAGATGCGCCGATCGCCAGAATGGCACCCTGCCCCGGCGGCAAGATTGCGTCAAACCGATCGACGCCAAACATGCCCAGGTTTGACAGGGTAAAGGTGCCCGTGGTGTATTCCGCTGGCTGGAGCTGCTTAGAGCGAGCGCGATCGACCAAATCCTTCCAGGTGCGAGACAGCGTGTAGATATCCATCTGATCCGCCGCTTGCAGCACGGGCGTAATTAGCCCGCCATCGCCCATCGCCACCGCCACGGCAACGTTGATGCCGCTGTTGTATTGAACGCCCTGCTCGGTGTAGGCGGCATAGAGCAGCGGGTGGTGTTTCAGCGTCACCGCCACGGCCTTGGCCAACAGCGCTGTCATCGTCACGCCCTTCGACTTGATTTGCTTATACAGCTTGTCTAGACCATCGGTGGTGATGGTATAGCCAACGTGGAAGATGGGCACCTCCAGGCTGGCGACCATGTTGCGCACGACGGCGTTTTGCAGCGTCGTCAGCGGCACAACCTGACCCGGCGTGACCGGAGCCGTCGGAGCCGGGGCGGGCTTGGGAGCGGCGGGAGTCGGAGCGGCAACCGCTGGAGCCGCCACTGGAGGGGCAGTCGCTGGAGCGGCAGTCGCCACCGGAGTAGACACTTTGCCCGCTGAGGCTTCTACATCTTCCGCCACGATGCGGCCGTGGGGGCCGCTGCCCTTCAGCGTGGTCAAGTCAACCTTGAGTTCTTTGGCCAATTTGCGGGCGCGGGGCGACACCACCAGCCGACCTGAACTGCCGTTACTGCTGGCGATCGCCGCTTCGGCCACAGCCGCAACGGGTTCTGGCGCGGTGGCTGGAGATGGGGCCGCCGCTGGTGCGGGCGCACTAGCAGCCTTTTGCTTGGCGGCTTCGATCTCGGCCTCGGTTTCGGCAATCAGGGCGATCGCCTCTCCCACCGGAGCCGTGCCGCCCGCATCCACAATAATCGTGGCCAGATAGCCTTCATAAAACGACTCCACGTCCATGTCTGCTTTGTCGGACTCAACCACCACAACGGTTTCGCCCTTTTCGATTTTGTCGCCCGGTGCTTTTACCCAGGAGACGATCTTCCCCTCGGTCATCGTAGAACTGAGCGCAGGCATGAAAACTTCGTGGATCATGGAGCGGCTTCCCAAATCGTAAGTAAAGGTGAAATGCAGGCTGAGTCGTGAAATGGATCGTAAAACCTACAGTTAAACCAATCGCCAGTCAAACCATCAAACCTGGGCGGCTGAGGCAAATGCCAGAACTGGCCATTCAGCGCAGCACATCGAATTGTAACGCGATACGAAGCAGATTTTAGGTGAGAGAGGTGAGGGTTTGGGGATGAAAGCAGGGGCGTGACGGAAAGAGGGGGTGACGTGAGATGAAGTGATCAGGCGCAACACCTGCTCTCCCCTCATTTCATCATCACCTCATCCTTGTTATGCCCTTGCATGTCAACACCCCATCATCCCAACATTCCATCACTCTTCCACTCCATCACTCTTCCCTAAAGCTCTCCCCGAATTTCTTCCACAATCCCATCCCGCAGCAGCACTTCAATTTGCATTTTGCGGATCAGATTGTCGCCCATTTCAATGCGGCAAAATCCTTCAATCAGCCCCTCGCTGACTTCTTGATCCATATCCAAAAGCTGCACCTGCTGGAGCTGGAGCAGGATTTGGTTGCGGCGTTCCAGAATTTCGCTCTTGCGCTGGTTGACCTGGAGCTGGAAGTTATTCATTTGCTGTGCCATGGCTGGGTCGTCAGGGCGAATGATTTGCTTGCGCAGCTCAGCAACCATTCGCTGCTCTTGGGTTTCGAGCTGCTGCTTTTGCTCGTCAAGTTGGTCAATTTGGAGCTGGAGCTGCTGCTGTTTTTCGTCTTTCCAGCGGGGCGTCACGACTGCCTTGACGTTCACAGCACGCTTGAGGAGCAAATAGGATTGAGAAGGGTCCATGAGGAAGTTGAAATCGTCCATTAGTGAGGGTGGAGTTTTGATCGAGACACCATGGCGATCGCCCTAGCCAACAGCCAGGTCGAATCAAAACACGAGTCATTGCACTAGGCAAACATCGATTCGATCATACTGCCATAGCGCTCCATCACAACGTTGCGGCGCACTTTTAGCGTCTGAGTTAGGAGTCCGTTGTCTACGGTGAAGGGGTCGCTAAGAATGCGGAACGGCCCCACGCGCTCATCAGGACGGAAGCCGGGCCGGTTTTGCACTGCCTCGGCCAGCTCCTTGCGAATCAGGTCTTGCACGGGTTTAGACTCCAGGTTGAGGGTGCCGTCGGCATTGCGCACCGCGTCGCCCTGGCTGGCTGCCCAAGACTCCAGCGTTTCCAAATTGGGCACCACCAGCGCCCCGATCATCCGCTGATCCTGCCCCACCAGCATCACCTGATCGATATAGAGGCTGCGAATGATGGCGTTTTCGATCGGCTGCGGCTCGATGTTTTCGCCATTGGTCAGCACGATGGTATCCTTGGCGCGGCCAGTGATAATCAGGTCGCCCCACTGCGTCATCCAGCCCAGGTCGCCCGTGTCAAACCAGCCTTCCGGGTCGATCGCCTTGCGGGTGGCTTCGGGGTTTTTGTAATAGCCCTGCATTACCTGACGCCCGCGAATCAGGATCAGCCCCTGTTGTCCCTGCGGCAGGTCTTGGCGAGTTTCGGGGTTGACGATGCGCGTCTCGGTGTAGGGCAGCGCCTGGCCATCAGCACCGCGCATATTGTGATTGACGCGGCGAACGTGGGTAATGGGCGAGGTTTCTGTCAGCCCGTAGCCGCCCAGGATGGGAATACCCGCCATTTCAAAGAAGTCTTCCAGATGCTCGGCAATGGAGCCGCCGCCGCTGACGACGAACTTAATGCTGCCGCCGATACCGTCGCGCACCTTTTGAAACACCAGCCGATCTGCCAGCAGAAACGCAGGGGACGTAAGCGCCACTTCGCTCATCGCCTTTAGCTTGTCAAACACCGATGGGTTGAGGTTGTCCAGGTTTAGCCCTTGCAGCGTGCGGTTTGCCTTAACGTAGCGATCGCTCTGCGCCAGTAAGAAACTCACCAGCTTTTGCTTATTCTCTGGCTGGTCGCGGAACTGTTTTTGGATGCCTTCATAAATCGACTCCCACAGACGCGGCACGCCCACCATAAACTGCGGGCGAAACTCCTTCAGGTCTTTTTTGACAAAGCGGATGTTGGTGTAAATCTGCGTGCAGCCGTGGGCAAAGATGAAGTATTCAAATGTGCGCTCGTAGCAGTGCCAGATGGGCAGAATGCTGAGGACGCGATCGCCCGGCTGAGGTTCTACCACGGTACTCGCACCCTCCACCTGCGACAGCAAGTTGCCGTGGCTCAGCATCACGCCCTTGGGCACGCCAGAGGTGCCTGACGTATACATCAGCGTCGCCAGGGTGTCGCGGGTGCGCTGGGCGGGCGGCTGCACGGCGCGGTCTGTGCCCAGCTCCAGCACTTGCGAAAAGTTGAGAATCTTTAGCCCCGGAGCCTCCAGCGTTTCATCCGTTAGCAGGATCACCGTTTGCAGCGGCAGATCGTCCAGGTTGGGGGAGACTTTTTTCAGCGTGGCCGCGTCTTCGGTAATCAGCGCCACGGCTTCGCTATTGTCCAAAATAAACCGCAGCTCGCCGGGGTCTGCCTGGGAGCCGCGCACCGCGTCGATCGCCCCAGCCGTCATAATGCCCTGGTCGGCCACCAGCCAGCGGGGGCGATTGTCGGAAAATAGCGCAATGCGATCGCCCTCCTGAATGCCCAACGCCTGCAATCCCGCCGCAAACTGCATAATCTGCTGATACAGCTCGGCGTAGGTTAGCTTCACTTCGGGCGTACTGTGGGGATCATGCACCGCCACCCGCTGGGCGATCGCCGGTTGCTGAGCACAGCGGGCAAACAGTTCCGGCACTGCTTGCAGATCGCTAAAGCGGGACTTGCCCGACGGGGCAGCAGGAGACACAGCAGCAGTCATGGGGAGTTCTCTCAGCGCTAAACAGCTCAACAAAACGTCCAGATGGAATGCCTTGCGGCGTTTTGTTTCTGGCTCTAGTTTATGCACCATCGCGCCCTGCGACACCCCCATTCCGACCGCTTATGCCAAAATCGCCAATTGTCCGCTTGCCCAATCTCCAACCCCCAACCCCCAAGCCCTAACCCCTGCCTCGCTTTCAGGCGAATGTTGTGCCAATCTTTAAGATTGGTAAGCTCACGCGCTAGAATTGGCGGTTGGGACTCTTTTGCAAGGGTTAGCAAGTCATTGAAAACTTAAGAACGACTAGTAAGAACGACTAGTAAGAACGACCAGGAGCCCATTCATGCCTAAAGCAATTTGGAACGGAACCGTACTCGCAGAGAGCGATCGCTGCGTGGTGGTCGAGGGCAACCAGTACTTCCCGCCCGATGCCATCAAGTCTGAATACTTTCAGCCCAGTGACACCCACACAACCTGTCCCTGGAAAGGCGTTGCCAGCTACTACAACGTTGTCGTCAACGGTGAAGTCAACAAGGACGCCGCCTGGTATTACCCAGCGCCTAAAGATGCTGCCAAGGAAATCACGGGACACGTCGCCTTTTGGCGGGGTGTCAAGGTCGAAGCCTGAAGCCTGGTCAGTTTGTAATCCGCTAGTTTTCTGTCTGCCAGTTTGCAGCCTAATGTTTACAGTCTGCTACAGTCTGCCAGTCTGCAATTCCCTGGTTTGAAGTTCGACATTGGAGTTCGACATTGGTTCGACATTGGGCAGTCTCGCCCGCAATTTCGGGCAACCTAACTTCAAGGATTACAGTCCTTCTAAGACAGTTCCGATTTTTATAGACCAACTCTTTTGGACAGTCCTCAATGAATCTACTGCAAGAGGGGTAATGCAAGTACAAACGCCGCCCGACCAATCAATGCCCGCAATTTTGGCAACGCTGCCCGATATTGACGTTGCCGGTGAAACCGTTCCTCGGCGGGCACGGGTACAGCTTGACTTGCTGCTTCTGGCGATCGAGGCGCTCGATCTGGGCGGCTCAGAAGCGCTGCTAATCACCGCCAGCGACCTCAATCTGCAAGGCATTGTGAAAAATCGCGTCGGGTTGTGGCGACTCCGCAGCGCTAACCCACTGCGGCGCTATGGCAGCCAGCGCAAAACCCTGTCTCAGCCAGAAGGCAAGGCGATGGTGCTGGTGATCTGCAATCTGGCGCGGCGGCTGACGGGCGTGATTCGTCAGCTCTTGTTGGCACATCAGCAGCTCAGCGATAAAAATCTCTCGGTTGAGCATCACTTCCGCCTGTCAGAATACTTGGAGCGCTTTCGGGCACATTTTCGTTCGCGTATGAACCCGCGTCGCGCTGCCGTCCTGCTCTACGACACCGACGAAAAGCTGAATGATCTGGCCTTGGGGTTGCTGCGTCAACTCCTGTTTTGCACGGGCACGGCCGGCCCCCAGCGCCTTTGGACGAGCTTGTTTGATGGAGAAGTGGCATGACGATTCAGCGGCAATATACCCTGCCCAACTGCAAGCTGGTGGTAGAAGGGCTGAGCGACGGCGCAACGGCGATGGCTGCCCGTCCTGTGGTTTCAATGGTGACGAATGCCGAGTGCCACTTTGCTGGACAGCCCCAGCCCATCAGCGGCGGGCGCGCTTTTTTGGAAGATTTGGCGATTACGGTCAGCAACTATGCCCAGGGCATCCTCAGTGGGGTGCCCCACCCCCATACACAGCCAGGGCAGGGAGAACTGGTGTCGTTGCAGCGTGTTGAGCCGGATCTGCATCGGCTAACGGTAAAGCCAGACTCGTTTGCGGCTGAGGCAAATGGCGGTGCCGGAGCGCTGCCTGTGCAGGTGGACTTGCGGACGGTGCAACTGTTTGACTTGATGGAGGCGATCGACCAGTTTTTGGCAGACAGCCAAACGCTGCCGGAGTTTGCGCCACAGCTTGTGCCTGTGTCGCGCCGCTATGCCGTTACCCATGAACCGATGACCAAGCAGGTGATTCCCGCGGCCGTGGGGCTGGTGGGATTGGCCGCTGCCGCTGCTGCGCTGTTCTTCCTGCCGATTCCAGAGCGCCGCCCCGAAGCCGCCGAGGAGGACGCGGCCACGCCAGCGCCGCTCGTCAGCCCGACGACTCCCGCTGCCAGCAGCCCGCCCCCAGGTCCCCCGTCGCCGGCTGCCAGCCCGCTGGAAAGCCCAAATGCGGCCGAAAGTCCTGCGGCGATCGCCCCAGCCGCCGCCACTGCTTCCCCCAGTCCGGCTGAAAGCCCTATTGGCAGCCCCAGTGCTACGCCCGCAGCGTCCGGCTCGGTGGATGAAGCCTTTGCCAACGCTAACGAGATTACGGAACCCGAACAGCTCAACCAGCTTAAGACCCAACTCCGCGATCGCCTGGATGATGCCTGGTCGCTGAAGCCAACATTTACCGAAGACCTGGTTTATCAAGTTTCAGTCGCAGAGAACGGCGACATCCTCGGCTTTCGCTATATGAACAATGCCGCCGTCCAAAACGCTAACCAGACGCCGCTGCCCGATTTGCAGTATCAGCAGACCGACCGCTCTAGCGAACCCAACGCCCTGTTTCGCGTAGTGTTTACCCCCGGCGGCGTGGTGCAGGTTAGCCCCTGGCATGGGCTACCGTCGCAGTAGCGCCATCAAGTGAAGGAGTCCTAAAGCTTGGGCTTGAGGTAGACAATGGCAGTGCGCCAGATCACGGTCTGCTGATCATAGTGATCGACGACGCAGATGCAGTGCTGGTCTTGCCAGCGCATTTTTCCGGTGATCAGGTCGTTGGTGATCAGCTTGAGTTCGACCTCGCGCTCTTCCCGAATCAGCGTTTGTACTTGACGGACGCTCGGCAGACCAGTTTCTAGTTCAATGCTCATAGGTTAGAAATCTCAAGATTTTGGGTTTTAGATTTTGGATTTTGGGGCAATTTGGGGTGGGAGGATCAACGGTGCGGGTTCGTTCCTTTCAGTTTAGAAGATGCATTGGGTCGATCGTTTGGGTTGATCGTTGCGATCGCCCGCTGCGACATGCTGCGATATTCAGAATGCCCACTCCGAGCCTATGATGATTCAAGCAAGATGCTCGAATCATCCCTCCAGGGCATTGAGTCACGATTAGACCTCCTTTACACACTGCTATGGCGATCGCATTCACGAAATATCACGGGCTGGGCAACGACTTTATTTTGGTGGACAATCGGCAGCAGGCAGAGCCGCGCCTCACGCCAGAGCAGGCTGTGGTCTGGTGCGATCGCCACTTTGGCATCGGCGCAGACGGCGTGATCTTTGCGCTGCCGGGGCAGGACGGCACCGACTACACCATGCGCATTTTCAACTCCGACGGCTCAGAGCCAGAGATGTGTGGCAATGGCATCCGGTGTTTAGCCCGCTTTATCGCCGATCTGGAAGCTGCGGAAACGGGATCGCCGCGCCCAGTGTATAAAATTCACACGCTGGCAGGGCTGATTACACCGCGCCTGGAAGCAGACGGGCAAATCACCGTAGACATGGGGCTGCCCCGTCTGCTGGCGGGCGAAATTCCTACGACGCTGGCCGCACCAGCAGAAAAAGTGGTAAACCTGCCGCTGGAAGTCGCTGGGCAAACCTGGCAAGTCACCTGCGTCAGTATGGGCAATCCCCACTGCATTACGTTCGTAGACAATGTGGACGCGATTCCGCTAGAGGCGATCGGGCCACAGTTCGAGCATCACGCCGTCTTTCCCAAACGGATCAATACCGAATTCATCCAGGTGGTGCGCCCGGATTACCTGAAGATGCGCGTGTGGGAGCGGGGCGCGGGCATTACGCTGGCCTGCGGCACAGGAGCTTGCGCCTCGCTGGTGGCGGCCGTGCTAAATGGCCAGAGCGATCGCCGGGCCACGGTCGAGCTGCCCGGTGGGCCGCTGCTGATCGAGTGGTCGGATGCCGATCAGCATCTTTATATGACGGGCCCGGCAGAGAAAGTGTTTACCGGAGAACGTGCTTAGTGGTGCGGCCCTGCAAGATCGCCTTGATCAAACCGATCGCCTCGATTAAACTCTCGCAGTCTCGAAAATAGGGGCGCTGACCCGGCTCACCAAATTTTACGGCGATCCCTTATCCTTGAGGTTCAATCGCGTAGGGATGGTTTGGCATGAAGCTACTGTGTCTCAGCAATGGTCATGGAGAAGATGCGATCGCCCTCCGCATTCTCCGGGCCTTGCGGCATCGGGCAGACCTGGAAGGGCGCGTGGCAGATATTGTGGCGCTGCCGCTGGTGGGCGAAGGACACGCCTATGCCCAAAGCGGCATCCCGGTGATTGGCCCTGTAAAACAGCTTCCTTCCGGCGGATTTGTCTATATGGACGGGCGGCAGTTTGCCAAAGACCTGCGCGGTGGACTGATGCAGCTTACCTTTAGCCAGCTCCGCGTGGTGCGCGAGTGGGCGAAGCAGGGCGACCTGATTTTGGCGGTGGGCGACTTGGTGCCGCTGCTGTTTGCCTGGTGGAGCGGCGCACCCTACGCCTTTGTCGGCACGGCGAAATCAGAATATTATCTGCGAGACGAAGCTGGCCTATTGCCCCGCACTTCCTGGTTTGAGCGGCTGGAAAGCTGGTCGGGGTCGGTCTATCTGCCGTGGGAGCGCTGGTTGATGGGGCGGCCCCGCTGTCGGGCCGTGTTTCCCCGCGACAGCCTGACCAGCGAAGTCCTGAGCCGCTGGAAGCTGCCCGTGCAAGACCTGGGCAACCCGATGATGGACGATTTGGAGCCGATGGGGATTGACTTTGCGATTCCTGATGAGGCGCTGGCGGTGACGCTGCTGCCGGGGTCGCGGGTGCCGGAGGCCTATCGCAACTGGGAAACCCTGCTGGATGCGGCCCAATCTTTAGTGGCAAGACTCGACCGCCAGGTGACTTTTTTGGCTGCGATCGCCCCTTACCTTGATCTGGCGATCTTGCACAAAGCCTTACAAGCTCGCGGCTGGCAGTTGACGAACCCTGCGCCCGTGCCGCCGCTGGCCTATCGCCAAGACAAGGCGACACTGCTGCTGACGACGGCTTTTAACGGCTGCGTCAATCGGGGCGATGTGGCCATCGCGATGGCGGGCACAGCCACGGAGCAGGTCGTGGGTCTGGGAAAACCCGCGCTGATTTTTCCCGGCAGCGGGCCACAGTTTACCCCCGCCTTTGCCGAAGCCCAAACACGCCTGCTGGGGCCGTCGGTGATTTTGGTTGAGCAGCCCGACCGCGCCGCCGATGTAGTGCGATCGCTGCTAAAAGACCCCGACTATCTGCAAATCATTGCCGAAAATGGCCGCCGCCGCATGGGACTGCCCGGTGCGAGCGATCGCATTGCTGCCTGCCTGTTGGGTCAGGGGTTAGGGGTTAGGGG
>RFIF01000454.1 GCA_003695655.1 Cyanobacteria bacterium J069 | reverse complement strand
CTAACATCGCCCCTAATATCGCCCCTAACATCGCCCCTAACATCGCCCCTAACATCGCCCCTAATATCGCCCCTAACATCGCCCCTAACATCGCCCACGACAAGGCTGGGCGCTTCTACGGCAGGAGTCTCTGGAATGGCTGCGGGGGCGATCGCTTGCGTTCCAGCTTGCGTCAGCACAAATGCCCCAACCCCCACCCAAAGCTTCATCTGCCGATTCACAGATTGATTCGCGGATGTATTCAATTTATTAGCTCCTCAGTGATTTTTAACAGTTCCAAACAACAGTTCCCAAAAGAGCAAAAGATCATCCCAACGGTGTTCTTGTTAGAATTCCGAGAGTGTTCTTCTACGCTGCCAATTGTCATGATTCTCTGCATTGATGCCGTCCTCACAGATGAAGAGCTAGAAAGCATCGCTACGGCGCTCCAAACGGCTCCCTTTATCGATGGCAAAACGACTGCTGGTTGGTATGCCCAGCAGGTAAAGCACAATATGCAGCTTGAGGGAGGGACGGTGGCAGAAGACATGCGATCGCTCGTCATGTCTGCCCTCCAGCGCAACGCCTTGTTTCAAATGGCGGCCTATCCCAAAGTTATTCGGCCGCCCCTCATTAGCCGCTACACCGTGGGCATGAGCTACGGCTCTCATGTAGACAATGCCCTGATGGGTGGGAGTTTCCCAATGCGAACGGATTTGTCCCTGACGCTGTTTCTCAACTCCCCAGACGCCTACGACGGGGGCGAACTGGTCATTGAAGACACACTGGGGCATCATCCGTTTAAGCTGGCAGCGGGAGCAATGGTGCTGTATCCTGCCACCACGCTGCATCGGGTGGCACCTGTGACGCGGGGCACGCGGCTCGTTGCCGTCACCTGGGTGCAAAGTTTGGTGAGAGATGCGGGCGATCGCGAGCTGCTGTTTGAGCTAGACACCGCCCGCCAGTCCCTCTTCCAAAACCACGGCAAAACGCCAGAATTTGACCGGATTACGAAATGCCACGCTAACTTGCTGCGCCGCTGGGTTGAGCTGTAGCCCTAGGATTTTCGGGTGCAGCGTTCTACTTGCAGAATTTTTGCAGATTCTACGTGCAGCGTTCTACTTGCAGAATTCTTTGCCGCGTCCTACGCCCAGCCACCTCGATCCATAATGCGCAGTGCTTCGGCATTGTTGCGCCCATAAATTGCCGCGTTCAGTTCATCCTCTTTGAAGCTGCCAAAGCCGGCTACCACAGAATCGACAGCCACACCCGACAACACCGGGTACTCGTTATTGCCCTTGGCAAAAATCTCCTGAGACTGGCGGCTGGCCAGGTGCTCGATGAACCGCACTGCCGCTTCTCTGTTCTTGGCGTTCTTCAACACACCTGCGCCGCTGATGTTGATGTGGGTGCCGCGATCGCGCTGATTGGGAAAGAAAATACCCACTTTGTTGACCACATCCTGATCGGCAGGGTCGGTGGACTTCACCAGACGCGCAAAGTAGTACGTGTTGGCGATCGCAATGTCTCCCTGTCCAGCGGCAACTGCCTTGATCTGGGCGGTGTCATTCCCTTCGGGCGGACGCGCAAAATTGGCCACCAGCCCCCGAACCCACGCCTCCGTATCCTGTGCACCGTGGACATGCAAGATCGACCCCGTCAGAGATTGGTTGTAGACATTGGTCGAAGACCGCACTAGGATCTTGCCTCGCCACTTCGCATTTACCAGATCCTCGTAGCTCTGCAAATCTGCCGGGTTCACTCGGTCTTTGCTGTAATACAGCACCCGCGCCCGCTTCGTCAGCCCAAACCAGTGGCCGTCTGGCTCTCGCAGATAGCTGGGAATAGCCGACTCCAGCACGCTAGACCGGGTTGGTTGCAGGATGCCTTCTTCCTGGGCCCGCCACAGCCGCCCCGCATCGACCGTCACCAACACGTCAGCCGGACTATTCGCGCCTTCGCTCTTGATGCGCTCAATGAGCTGGTCGGCCTCGGCTTCGACCAGGTTGATCCGATAGCCCGTTGCCTCGGCAAAGCTTTGGTAGAGGCTGTCATCCGTGTCATAGTGGCGAGCGGAATAGAGGTTCACCACACCCCGGCTCTGCTGAGCCGAAGCCTGACGCCCCAACTGCCCGACAGTTGCGGCTGCCAGAGCGCTGCCGGTTGCGATAAAGACTCGCCTGGTCATTTTTCCCATAGGGATTTTCACTCCTGAAGTTTGAAAAGATCTGAATCGAGAGTTGTACGGGCTGTTCGCAGGGACAACCCGTTTGAGTACAAGCCCTTCAAAATAAGAGGTCTTGGTGTGGGGCCGCAGTTGAAATCTGAACGGCGACCAAAACTAGAGTGTATTGTACCGTTAATGCAATCTATTCTCAATTGGTCTGATATTTTTTGGACACTTGATGCGTTTCTTTATAGAAATGATTTTTCAGGAATCTGTTAAAGAAATCCCGAACTGCTTTTTTGTCAAGCTCAAAGCAGCAGATGCTCTGATTATTTTTCAAAATTTTGGCGATTAGCCCTTTTGACAAGCCATAAAGATTATCATTAAGCTTTGAAGGGCTGGTTCAGTGTTGAAAGCCTGGATTCGCCGTTTGCTAGGTCGCCGTTTGCTAGGTCGCCCTTTGCTAGGTTGCCGTTTGCTAGGTCGCCCTTTGCTAGGTCGCTCTTTGCTAGGTTGCCGTTTGCTAGGTCGCCCTTTGCCAGGCGGGAGAGTTCTGGCGATCGCCCAACGCCCCTGCTTGACCTGGTTTTGATTGCATCATCTGGATTGCATCATCTGGATTGCATCATGGCCACTCGCTGTCTTGTCATTTGCTGTCTTCTCCCTGCTGCTTGTGTCTCTAACGTTGCCCATGCCTAAAGCCCGCCACCAAAGCCATCCGTCTGCGCTGGTGCGGGTCTTGTTTCGTCCCTGGCTGCTGCTGTCGCTGGTGCTGCATGGAGCCGTGCTGGTGCTGCCGCTGCTGCCTGGCGATCGCCCCGCCGCACCAGAAGCCGACCGCGCGACCGCCGCGCCGCCGGAAGTCTCCGTGACGCTATCACCCGTTCCAGCCTCGCCACTGCCCAGTCCAGCGCTGACCGTGCAACCGTCGCCCGCACCGATCGCCACGCCTGCTCAGCCTCGCATTGCGGTGCCTCGCCCAGCAGTAATTCCGCGTCCTGCGCCCCCAGACAGACCCCGACCACCGGCCCCCGCCGCTTGCGGTCAGGTGCACCAGTCGCACCCAGCCCAAGGCCACATCCTGTTTCGAATGGTTCGTG
>RFIF01000453.1 GCA_003695655.1 Cyanobacteria bacterium J069 | reverse complement strand
TCCCATCACCCCATCACTCCAACACCCCATCACTCCAACACCCCATCACTCCAACACCCCATCACTCCAACACCCCATCACTCCAACACCCCATCACTCCAACACCGCCAATGCTCATCCCTTCACCAGCACCCCCGGCTCTCGCTGAATCGGCAGCACATCCAGCACGTCCGTCTGGGAGCAATATTTCAAATCTTCTTGTCCATCGAGCCGCAGCAGGCGCTGGCCGTGGGTGGCGTGATGCAGCAATTCCAGCAACCGATCTTGCCATTGGGAATAGAGGCTGACAGCGCTGATCAACTCGTCGTTACCTGCCAGGTCTGCTAGGGGAGTCGCTAGTTCAGCCTGGAGACGGTGGGCGATCGCCCCAGCACAGACCGTATCCTCTAGCGAAAATGCCCCTTCCCAGCCAGATCCCACCAGCCACACCGTCTCCGGGCGGTGCGCCAGCAGATAGTCCACCACCGCCTGCCGATTCACCAGGGCCGCTGCAATGACTGTCTCGGCAGATTGTATCGAGGTCAGGGCACGGGTGCCATTTGTGGTGCTGATAAACAGTCGCCGTCCGCCCACTACCTCAGGCGTACAGTCCAGCGGCGAGTTGCCAAAGTCGAATCCTTCCACCTTTGCGCCGCCCCGTTCACCGGCTCGAATGCGCTTTTCCGCCGGCCAGGATTCGCTAACCCGTGTCAGCTCGTTGAGGTCGCTAAACACCTGGACTGCCTCCGCTCCGGCATGAAAGGCTGTGGCTATGGTGCTGGTGGCGCGGAGCACGTCGATGGCGATCGCACAGTCGGGCGTTTCACCAGGCGGGATCAGTTCGGGCGTATGAAAGACGAACAGCTTCACGGGTTAACCTTCGTTAAGAAATACTGCCGAGTAACATCTTACGTTGTCTGATACATTGTCTGAGGATTTTTCAATCCTGACGCTGAGAACTGCGATTCTGAGCATCCAAAAACCGAAGCTGCTGATAGAGCGTCTGAATCTGCGGCAACTGTACGCCCGCCGCCTGGGCTGCCCGCAGGGGACTGCCATACATCGCTTCCACTTCTAGAGGGCGCTGCTCATCATAGTCAATTTTCATGCTGGTGCGGTAGGGCTGCATTTCCGCCGTGTGAACCAGCATCGTTTGCACAAACTCTGGGGCGATCGCCCGTCCTTGCGCCGCCGCCCCCTGCATTACTTCCCGCATCAGCGCCTCCGCCAGCGCCAGCGAGTCGGGGTTTGCCATCATTTCCTGGGTCGTCGCGTTTAAGACAACGGACAGCCCATTAAAAGGAATATTCCACATCAGCTTTTTCCAGCGGGCCAGCACCAGATCGGCGGCCAGCTCGATGGGAATGCCCGCCTGCTCAAAGTCGGCCGCAATTCGCCGCAGCCGCTCCGTTATGCCCACCGCTGCGCCCGTAGCGCTATATTCGCCCATCGCAATCTTCTTGTAATCCAAATGGCGAATGTGTCCGGGCCCAACCTTGTTGGAACAGAGGAAACACAAGCCGCCCAGGATGCGCTCTGCCCCGGCGATCGCCGCCGCCGCCGCCTCCACGCCCAGCCCGTTTTGCAGCACCAGCACCACGCCCTCATCCTTCACTACGGGCGGCAGCAGGTCTGGCAGCAGGTGATTTTGCGTCGTCTTCAGCGCCACCACCACCACGTCGCAGCGCGGCATATCCTGAACACTTTGATAGGCATTCACCTGGGGCAGCCTGAAGTCCCCATCGGGCGTTTCCACTATCAGCCCGTGCTGCTTGACATGGGCATAGTCGCTCCGCAGCAGATAGTGAACTTCTAGCCCCGCCTTTTGCAAACATGCGCCGTAATAGCCGCCCAGCGCCCCCGTGCCCAGGATGGCGTAGGTCAATCCCGATGCGGTGTTCATGCTGCTGTCCTTCAATTTCCCAATAGTTTCCTCTCTGGGGCAAACCTGTGGTCAGGCTGCTCAAACTTTGAAGCTATCATGGGCGTAGCCTGGATGTGCACATGGTGAATCAAATGGTGCAAATTCCCGCAAAACCGCTGACGCTTGCCGAGTTTCTCTCCTTACCAGAAACCCAGCCAGCTATGGAGTTTATCGATGGCCAACTGGTACAGAAGCCTATGCCACGGGGCAAACATAGCAAGTTACAGGGACGCCTGGTAACGGAGATTAATGCGATCGCCGAAACCCAGCGCATTGCCCTAGCCCTGCCCGAACTGCGATGTACCTTTGGCGATCGCTCGATCGTGCCAGACATCGCTGTTTTCACCTGGAATCGCATTCCGCTAGACGCTGAAGGCGACATTGCCAACGAGTTTCACGCTGCTCCTGATTGGATGGTTGAGATTCTATCGCCTGACCAGAACCAGTCAAACGTGACCGCCAAAATTTTGCACAGCCTCAAATTTGGCTGTCGGATAGGATGGCTGATCGATCCCAACATCAAGTCGGTCTTGGTTTATCCCTCAGGGCAACAGCCTGAATTTTTGCAGAAGCCAGCAGAAAAGCTATTAATGCCCGATTTTCTAGCTCAAATGCAGTTGACAGTCGCCGACCTATTTAGCTGGTTAAAGGTGAATATTTAGGAGTGCTGGAGTTTTAGAAAGTTTAAAAGCTAAATCCTAGTGGGCCAGTGAATTAGGGCGGAGGAAATGAGGGATGATACAAGCCCAAGAAAAGGCGCACTATACGCCCGAAGAATATTTGGCGCTGGAAACTGAAGCCCAGGAACAGCACGAATATTGGATGGAGCCATTGTCCCAAGGGTCGGCGGCACGCCTAATTAAAACCTGATCATTGGCAACCTCGCCGCTGCGCTCAACTTTGCGCTGAAGCGCCAGCCCTATTTCGTTTTCGCTGCTGCCCAGCGGCTGTGGATTCCCCAACGCCAGATTTACACTTATCCCGATGGGATGATTGTCGCGGGAACCTTGCAGCTTCAGGACGGACGAAAAGATACCCTGATCAACCCAGTGGCGATCGCCGAACTCCTCTCCAGTTCTACCCAAGCCTATGACCGAGGCGAGAAATTCCAAGCCTACCGCACGATTCCCGGTTTTCAAGAGTACGTGCTGATTGACCAATCTGCCATGCACGTCGAGCAATATTTCAAAACCGCCCCGCGTCAGTGGATTTTTTCTGAGCAAGGCGGCGAAACGGCAATCCTCAAGCTCAACACCGTTCTCTTAAGCTCAACACCGTTCCGTTTGAACTTTCGTTCGGCGATCTGTACGACAAAGTTACCTTTCCCGACCCCGCAGACCAAGCGTAGGCATTTGGAATTTCGCATCGTCACAAACGCTACCGCCACAGCAGATATGCGTAAATGATTCTCGGTTGCCCTGTCCCTCTACCCAATCGCGAATCATGTCAGACCTGCCAGCCGATCCGGCCTTTTATTCCAGCGTCATGATTGAGCATATTGTGCCGCGCAGCAAGGAGCTACCGTTTCGGCGATGGCACGCAGAGTTGCTCCAGCGCGCCCGCCAGTTTCCGGGCTATATTCGCACTGACCTCTGCCCGCCGCTCGTCTGTCGGGACGGCGTGGTGAAGTGGTATTCGGTTATGCATTTCGACACGCCGGATCATCTCAACGAGTGGGTGCAATCGAGCGATCGCAAAGAGTTGGTCATTGCCGGCCAAAATTTCTTGCAGGACTATCGCTTCAAGTCCTTTACCACTGGGCTAGAGGGCTGGTTTTCGCAAGCTTCAGGCGTTGAACACGCGGGACTGGGGCCTGCGCCCTGGAAGCAGGTGCTGTCGGTGGTGATGGGGCTATATCCCACGGTGATGATTCAGTCTTTAATTTTCACGGCGATCGGGTTTATGCAGAACTGGCCCCCCGGCAGCGCCATGCTGGTGAATAACCTGATCACTAGCTCCATCCTGACCTGGGGCGTGATGCCGATGGTGTCTCGCCTGCTGGCGTTTTGGCTAGAGCCACCCTATCGGCGATCGCCCAGTAAGGTCAACTTTCAGGGGGCGCTGCTGGTGGGCATTGCGCTCTTGCTAATGATGACCGTGTTTAATCATGTGCCGCTTTAGGAAAAGGAGAAGGGAGGAGGGATGAATGGGGCTGCGGGCTGGTTCCGATTTATCCTTCATCCTTCCGGCTTCGTCCTTCCGCTTCATCCTTGCCCCACCACGCTCCACCAGACGAGGGTGGCGATCGCCCCCAGCCCTGCATGTTGCGGCAGCAGGTTCTGCAACGGCTGACGGGCGATTTTTTGCGTCAGAAATACGCTGAGTCCGAGGGTGGTGAGTAGCGTCACGCCTTGCAAGAAAGCAATTACGGCGGGATGGGCCACGACAATCGGCATTCCCGCACCGCTGAGGCCGAAGGTGGCCAGCCCGACGGGGACGATGCGTCCGGCTTCGGTCAGCCCCAGGTGCAGATAGTGCGCGATGTTGCAGCCGAGCGCCAGGGGCAGGTAGCCGTAGGCCAGTTCGACGAAGGGTTTGGACTTGGGGTTGAAGCGTGTCAGCAGGCTGTGACAAAAGAGGGCGATCGCCCCTGGAACCGCCAGCGCCAGCACGGCTAATCCAGCATGGAGCGCAAACGAGCCGAGCGGTGCAGCGTTGTATTGCAGCCAAGCTGCCAATAGCTCACTGTTACCAAATCCCAGCAGCGTCAAAATCGTCGGCAGCCGATGCAGCACCACCGCTCCCGTCAGCAAAAACAGCAGACAGACCTCCGGCAGCGTCGGCTTATGGGTCGTCCAGAGTTCAATTCCCGGTGGGCGCAGGTTCAGCTCGACGGAGCGATGCGGACAGGCTTTGAGGCAGGTCATACACAGCACGCAGTCGCGATTGTCCTGAAGCTGCGCCGGGTGCGAATAGACGGGACAGCCGCCCGTTTCCTGGCCTTCGCCCTTTTGCGGCCCGCCCTTATAGCACTGATAGGTGGTGCAGGTGGCGGAACAGATGCCCTGCTGAGCGCGCAACTCGATCATCGACAGCTTGGCAAACAGGCCGTTCATGCCGCCGATGGGGCAGAGATAGCGACACCAAAACCGCCGCTCGAACAGGAACGAAAAAATCACGGCTCCGGCAGTGATCAGCAGCAGCAAACAGGCGGAGAGATAGGCGGTGTTTTCCAAATGCCACAGCTCTTCCCACAGCAAAATCAGCGCAAACAGCCCAAACAAAAACCAGCCGCCCCATTTTTCTGCCTCCGGGCGCGACCAGGGCAGCAGCTTGCGCCCCAGCACGCTGGTCGAAAACTTTTGCGAGATTTCTCCGTAAATCATGAACGGGCAGACCGCGCACCACAGCCGTCCCACAAACGGAAAGCCAATCAGCACCAGCGGCCACCACCAGGCCCAAAACATATTCAGCGCAAAGTTTTGGTCACGGGTTTGCGGCCCCAGCCACAGCACCGCAATCACCAGCGGGAAAAACCAGAGCGTGAAGCCGTAGTTAATTCGGTCGGGCCACCACGGGCTGCGAAGAAACTGGCGCAGCTTGGGGTAGGCATTCAGCAAATTGACGCGGAAGCGGCGGGTCTTGCTGCCCGTCGCCCAAAACACTTCCTCCGTCAGCACGGACGCACCGTTGGACTGGATAATAGCGCGGCCGACCATGCCCTCTAGCTCCGTCAGGTTGCCCGGAAAGTCGTAGCTTTGGAGCCGCCGCAGCGCTTCCGGCGAAACTTTGGGACGGTTCAGCCCGCGCGAGGTGCAATAGAGACTGATGTAGTAATTCACCTGGGTTTCGATGTCGGCTTTTCGCACGCGCAGGGGCGGCACCTTGATGGCATGAGCGACGAGGCGATCGAGTTCGGGGAGCGATCGCTCTGAGGTGAACATAATGCGGGCGTTCGACTGGCGCGGCTCTGGCTCTGGCTCGCCTTCGCGGGCGACGGGCGCGTAGGTGCCCGTTTCCAGCAGTTCCGCCAGCTTGGGCTGGAGCGCCTTGGGCACATCCTGCACGTTGTTAATTAGCAGCGTGCCGCTGCCCAGCCAGTTGAGTAACCCTGGCTTGCCGTTTACCCGGCCAAACAGGTCTGCGCCGCTGGGTTGCAGCATATCGCCATTGAGCTTGATCATCGGCTGCTTGCGATCGCCACTGCCAAAGTGGATGAGTGCAGCAATGTTATCTTTGCCCAGTCCCGGTTCGCCAAAGATGAGGACTGGCAGGCGATCGCCCGCAGCTTTTTTGATTGCCTGCCGTAGCCGCACGGCGTAGCGACTTGCGCCCACAATGCCCCGCCGCACTTTGGGCAGGAGATAGGGGCGCAGCGCCGTCTGCCGCTCCTGCTCAAACACAAGCTGGGAGCTGAGTTCCGTCACCTCGTCCGCTAGCTGCCGCGACACGGTGCGGTTTAGCTCTGGAAACTGCGCCACCACTTCCTGGAACGCCTCGCGGGGCACCGTCCACACCTCGCAATCGCTGAGGGTGATCACGGTATGTTCCGCAGGTTGCTCCAGCAGCAGTTCTTTTAGATACAGCACTGATCCGGGCAGCAGGCTGAGCGTATCTGCCGCGCTGTCCGTCCGCGTGCGATAGCGCTCTAGCCGTCCCGATTTCAGAATATAGAGGGCTTTTGGCTCGGTGTCTTCCAGCGCTAATCGGTGGTTTTCGGGAATGCGGATTTCGCGAATCTGCTGGGCGATCGCCACCACAGCCGCTTCCGATAGTTCTCCAAATTGGGTCTGCTGCTGTAACCACTGCACCCGATCAGCAATCTCCATAGGGCAACCTCTAGCGCGGCTATACGGGGTCAATCGTTCCTGATTGTAGGCATTGGGCCATCGCAAGAGTGCCCACTTCGGAAATTTAAAGTTCTGATGTGTAATCTACTACTCTATTTTCAATTCCAAATAGATTGTTAATATTTTGGGATTAAGCCTTCTTTGTAAAGACCCGCATGAAAACGGCAGATCCTGTCTCATTGGAAATCATGCAGCAGGTAGCAGAGTATTTTAGCGTGCTGAGTGAACCCACCCGGCTTCGCATCCTCAGTGTCCTCCGCAACGGCGAAAAGTGTGTGCAAGACCTGGTCGAAGCCACCGCCACCAGCCAGGCCAACGTCTCCAAACATCTGAAGGTGATGCTGCAAGCGGGCATCCTCTCTCGCCGCACCGAAGGCACTTCTGCATACTACAGCGTGCAAGATGATCTGACATTTGAGTTATGCAACTTGGTGTGCGATCGCCTCGCCACCCGCATCGAGCTGCAAGCCCGCCGCTTTCGGGCGTTTGGTCTAGCCAGCGGGCATGTTTTGAAGCGATAGCGCGTTGGAGTGACGGAGTGTTGGAGTGACGGAGTGTTGGAGTTTTAGAGCAAAGCCCTGCAACCTGACCCCTGCAACCTAACCTCTGCAACCTGACCCCTGTCCCCTGACACCTATTCCCTAATACGGATAGATTCCCGGTGAGAGCAGCAGTCGCCGCTGAGCTTCCGTGAGGTTGGGAAAATCGTCGGGATTGTAGAGCGATCGCGCCCAGGCATTCGATCGCGGCGAATATTTGTAAAACAGCGTGCGGCGATCGCCCTGGCCGCGCCAAGGCAGCGTGCCGTGGGTTAGCGCTTCGGTAAACAGGATGGCGCTGCCTGCGGGGAGGGCGACAGGTTGCATACAGGCGGGCGGATGTTCCAGGTCGCACCACTCGTTGGGGAAGGGAGCGTTGCTCTTGTGGCTGCCAGGAATGCAGGCAAACCCGCCCTCGCCGAGAGCCACATCTCGCAGCTCATAGGCGATCGCCGTCAGCCCGTTGTACATGCGCCCATTGTGGACGTGGTAATACTGGCAGGGGTCGTAGGGTGTGCCGCCGCCGTGCAGCCGACTGCCGATGGGGCCCGTGCCCTGGCGGATGATGTGCGTATAGTCGTGATCGAGCCGAAAGCCCTCACCCAGAAGCGTTTTCAAGTAGGGCATTAGCGGCGCAGGGTCAATCAGGTCTTGAAACGGCTTTCCCCAGGGCAATAGCCCGTCCCAGCGAAACCAGTCGCGTTCGGGGTCGTTGACGGCGGCAATCTGGCGATCGAGTTCAGTGTTGAGCACGTCCAGTTGCGCCGCCGTCAGCACATTTTCTACTACCAGATAGCCCTGCAAATCAAACAAGTACCATTCTTGCGCGTTCAAGCTTGTCTCCTGATCGAGAATCGCTGGAAATTAACTGCGAAACAGTCGTGTGTAGAGCGTTTCGTGGGTCATGCAGGCGATCGCCTGCCCCCAGCCGCACGCACCAAACTCGTCTGCGGGTAGGGCGATCGCCTCATCGGTGGCGCGGGCGATCGCCGGAGCCAGACCCAGTAACAGTCGCTGCCCTGCCGTTTGCCCCAGCGGAATCAGCTTCACGCCCGCATTCACCAAGTTGCTCACCCAACTGTGCAAGTAGCTGAGAAGGGCCGCCCGCTGGTCGATCTGCCAGTGAGCAGCGGCGATCGCATACACCACGGCAAAATTCACCGCAAAATCGCTCGGCTCTCCGCAGGCTTTGAGCAGTGGCGCAATGTTGGGGTCGAGGTCGAGGAGTAAGCGATAGAGCGATCGCCCCATTTGCCAGCTTTGCAGCCGCAGTTCTTCCGCCTCGCGCAGCGCCGACAGCCATTGGTTCCAGTGGTGAAGATCTGGGAGTTCGGGGGCGATCGCCGCCTCATAAACCCGCACCATCACCGCCGCCTCCAGCCGCATCGCTCCCACCGCCAACTCCTGCTCGATCCAGTGCCGCAGCCCTTCGGCATCCGGCAATTGCTCCCGCGTCACCAGCGTCTCCAACCCTTCGGAATAGCTGTAGGCTCCCACGGGCAGTGCCGGACTGGCCAACTGCAACAGCCGCAGCAGTCGTTCCCCACCCAACGCCACCTCGCTATTCATGGGAACGCCCCTGCGAATGCTCCTCTACAAGCTCATGTGAATACTTCTGTGAACTGCTCTGAGAATCCATTCCAGAACCTAAATGCGAATGCTTGTGATCATGAGAATGATCATGTTTATGCGAATGATCATGTCTATGCGAATGGTCATGCAAATGCCCTGACCCCTGACCCCTGACCCCTGACCCCTGATAAG
>RFIF01000452.1 GCA_003695655.1 Cyanobacteria bacterium J069 | reverse complement strand
GGATGAAGAATGCCGCCCCATCACTCCATTACTCCATCACAACCCCGGATCAGCCTGCCCGTTCAAAGAGCCGGAATAGACCAAGCCGCGATGGATATCGAGCGTGAGCAGGGTGCCGTCGCGGATCACCTGGGCGGCATCTTTAACGCCGACAATGACGGGGATGCCGAGGCGCAACCCAATCACAGAGGCATGTCCCGTGAGATTGTCGTCTTCGGTGACGATGCCTGCGGCTTTGCGAATGGCGTCGAGATATTCGGCTCCGGTGCTGGGCGCGACCAGGATTTCGCCGGGGTTGAAGCCACTAATCTCCTTGCTGCTGCGGGCAACGCGGGCGCGGCCGCTAACCAGCCCTTGCCCGATGCCGATGCCCCGTCCCAACACGGCCGTCACCAGTTCAACTTTGATCAAGTCGGTGGAACCAGACACTCCTTGTAGGGTGCCCGCCGTCATTACTGCGAGATCACCTTCCCTCAAAAAGTTTTTTTCTTGGGCGACGTTGAGCGCTGCCTGGAAGGTTTGGCCGGTGGAGGGCAGGTTAAGTACCAGCAGCGGGCGCACGCCCCATACCAGTTGTAACTGGCGCGCTACATCGACGTGGGGCGTGACGGCCAGAATGGGCGTGCTGGGGCGATATTTGGACACGTTGCGGGCGGTGGCCCCGGTTTTGGTGAGGGTCATGATGGCGGCCGCCTGGAGCTGCTCAGCGATGCGCCCGACGGCCTGGCTGATGGCATTGGGAATGGAGTGGCCAGTGGAGTTGCTGTCTACATTGCGGGCGATCGCCAGATTTTGCTCAATCTGCACAGCAATCCGCGCCATCGTTTCTACAGCTTCTACCGGAAAGGTGCCCACCGCCGTTTCGTTCGACAGCATCACTGCATCGGTGCCGTCCAAAATGGCGTTGGCGACATCAGAGATTTCGGCGCGGGTAGCGCGGGGATTGCTCACCATGCTGTCGAGCATCTGCGTTGCCGTAATCACAGGAATGCCAAAGCGGTTGGCCGTGGCAATCAGCCGCTTCTGCAAAATCGGCACTTCTTCGGCAGGCAGTTCCACGCCCAGGTCGCCCCGCGCCACCATCACGCCGTCACAAATCGACAGCACCGCTTCCATCTGCTCGATTGCTTCGTGCTTCTCGATCTTGGCGATCACGGGCACGTCTTTGCCAGCGCTGGAAATGATTTCTTTGATTTCCAAAATGTCCTGCGGATTGCGGACGAAGCTGAGGGCGATCCAGTCTACGCCCTGATCTAGCCCAAACATCAGGTCGGTTTTGTCTTTGTCGGTCAGCGCTTTGATCGATAGATAAACGCCAGGAAAATTCACGCCCTTGTTGTTCGACAGCACGCCGCCAACGACGACTCGGCAGTGCAGTTCGCGACTGGCTTGATCGACCGCTTCAACCACCATTTCGACCCGACCGTCGTCTAGCAGAATGTTTGCGCCCACGGGCACCTCTTCAGCCAGCGGCTCATAGGTGACGGAGCTAATGTCCTGCGTGCCCAAGAGCGGGCGGCTAGTGAGGATGTAGGGGTCGCCCTTTTTCAGAGTCACCGGGCCTTGCTCAAATTTACCCAGGCGAATCTTGGGGCCCTGGAGGTCTTGCAGAATGCCCACGGGCTGATTGAGTTCAAACGACACCTGGCGGATGGTGCGGATGTTGCGCTGGTGGTCTTCGTGAGTGCCGTGGGAAAAGTTTAGCCGCAGCGTAGTGGCTCCCGCCTCGATCAAGCTGCGTAGAACTTCGGGGCTGCTGGTGGCAGGGCCAATTGTGGCGACAATTTTGGTACGACGCAGGTGTTGATGCGGTTGCATGGGTTCTCGAACTCTCTCAAGGAATATGGAATGCTGAATGGGAAACGGGCAATCTCAACACGGGGCGTGCGAAGATGAGCAATGCCAAAAGGGCAAGTGAGCAAACAAGTGAGTAAATGGTTTGTTTTGGGCACTGGCGAATCTGGTACTAGCAAATTAAGCAGTAGCAAACTCGGCACTGGCAAACTCGGCAGTAGCAAACTCGGCAGTAGCAAACTCGGCACTAGCGGATTGCCCGGTTATGACTTTATGACTCCTTCTAGCTAAGCTGCTTTGGGCCCCGCCCTCTCAATAATTTAGGGTAAATGTAATCATCTCCGATCAAGATTTCTCAGAACAGGCCAAAGCTGCACTGGTGTCATGACCAGAAGCGGGACTGGAATAAGGGGCGATCGCCGCTGCCAGAACTCCTGCCAGAACTCCTGCCAGAACTACTGGGGGCTGCCAGAGAAGGGTTCGGGCGGGTTTGTCCAGTTGAAGTCATTAATCCGAATGCCGAGCGACCCCACCTCTCGGTCGGGGTTGATGCGCAGAATGATGGAATAGGTGCGGCGGCTATATTCCAGAAAAAACGTGGTGTCAAAGTCTTCGTTTTCTTGGAGGCTGATGGAGGTTTGGAAGCCAGCGCGAATGGGGCCATAGATTTGTTGGAGCAGCCCAAACGACAGGACTTCAGGGTCGGCGATGCGATCAAACCGGAACGGCGACTCTCCGTCAATAAAGGCGTTGGAATAGGTGACGTTGAAGCGGGTGTAGTCCAGGAAATTTCGAGAAAACCGCCCAAATTGTCCCTGGAGGCTGGCAAAGGCTGTCAGGCTGCTTTGGGTTTCTTCGCTGGTGTAATAAGCAGAGGTGCCGCGCAGGCCGACGACCGCAACCACATTCGGAACCACAGGGGTGGGTGAATAGCGCAGTCCTGCCTCAGCCGTAGGCGGCAGCGGCGGCGCTGCCCAAAGTAAAAAAGCCCGCGTTAATCCAGCACTGGCCTGAAACCGTCCTAAACTGACGCGGCTATTGCGGCGCTCAAGAGGCGGGTCGAGGAGGTCTTCGCGGTCGGTGTTGGCGTTGATGAGCTGAGCGCTGAGCTGATAGTTAAAATTAATGCCGGAGGTGCCCAGTGGGATGTTGGGCGAGGCGAACACGGCTCCCAGGCTGCTTTGCACATTTTGGAATCCGAGGGTGCCGTTAAACAGGCGATCGCGGTAGCTGTATTCCAACGTCAGTTGGTTGAGTCCGACCCGCTGCCGCAGCCGCAGGCTGCCCCGCACGTTCTCTTCCAAATCGCTGAGATCGAGCGTGCCAAACGTCGCCGTGCCCACCAGCGAGGTGTAGGGGCTAAAGTTAACATCG
>RFIF01000451.1 GCA_003695655.1 Cyanobacteria bacterium J069 | reverse complement strand
GCTTGTGATCATGCCCACGGGCGGCGGCAAGTCGATTTGCTACCAGCTTCCGGCGCTGCTGATGGAGGGGGTGACGATTGTGGTGTCGCCGCTGATTGCGCTGATGCAGGATCAGGTGCAGGCGCTGCAAGACAACGGCATCGGCGCGGCGTTTTTGAACAGCAGCCTGGGCATGGCGGAACTGCGAACCCAGGAGCAGGCGGTGCTGGCGGGCAAAATCAAGCTGCTGTATGTGGCTCCAGAGCGATTAATGGGCGATCGCTTTCTGCCGTTTCTGGAGCGCATTGAGTCCGAGATCGGCATTGCCGCCTTTGCGGTGGATGAGGCGCACTGTTTGTCGGAATGGGGCCACGACTTTCGCCCAGAATATCGCCAGCTCAAAACCCTGCGCCAGCGCTATCCCGCCGTGCCGATAATGGCGCTGACGGCCACCGCCACCCAGCGCGTCCAGGAAGACATCGCCGCCCAGCTCACCCTGCGCGACCCGCGCATCCACGTCGCCAGCTTCAACCGCAGCAATCTGTATTACGAAGTGCGGCCCAAGCAGCGCGGCGTCTATGCTGACCTGCTGCAACTGATCCGCCAAAATCCTGGCTCTGGCATTATCTATTGCCTCAGCCGCAAAAAGGTGGATGAAATTACCTTCCGGCTCCAGCAAGACGGCATCGAGGCGCTGCCCTATCACGCAGGGCTGAGTGATGGCGATCGCACCAGCAACCAGACTCGCTTCATTCGCGACGACGTGCGCGTCATGGTGGCCACGGTCGCCTTTGGCATGGGCATCAACAAGCCCGACGTGCGGTTTGTGATTCACTACGACCTGCCGCGCAGCCTGGAAAATTATTATCAGGAAGCTGGCCGGGCGGGGCGCGATGGTGATCCGGCGAAATGCACGCTGTTCTTTGGCTATGGCGACTTGAACACGGTTGAGTTTTTGATTGCCCAGAAGGTCGATCCGATTACCGGAGCGCCCCTCGAAGACGAGCAGCGCATCGCCCGCCAGCAGCTCCGCCGCGTGGTGGACTATGCCGAGGGCACCGACTGCCGCCGCAAGATCCAGCTTGCCTACTTTGGCGAAAGCTTTGCAGGGCAGTGCGGCAATTGCGACAACTGCCTGCACCCCCAGCCGGTGGAGGACTGGACAATCGACGCGCAAAAGTTTCTCTCCTGCGTGGCCCGCTGCAAAGAGCGCTTCGGCATGAACCACCTGATCGACGTGCTGCGCGGCGCTCGCAGCCAAAAAGTGCTGCAATATGGGCATGACCAGCTTTCCACCTATGGCATTGGCAAACACCGCAGCATCGAAGCCTGGAAACACTTGGGGCGATCGCTCTTGCACCAGGGCTTGATGGATGAAACCACCGACGGCTATTCCATCCCCAAGCTAAACGCCCAGAGTTGGGAAGTGATGCGCGGCCAGCGGCCGGTGATGATTGCCCTACCAGCGCGATCGCTCGACGAACCTGCCCCCGTGGGCGATCGCTTCTTGAAACAAACCGGGCCCAAAGCCGACAGCCTGTTTGAGCGCCTGCGCCAGTTGCGAAAGCGCCTGGCCGACGCACAAAACGTTCCGCCCTACGTGGTTTTTTCGGATGTCAGCTTGCGGCAAATGGCAGAGAAACAGCCGCACACGCTGCGTGAATTTTCGCGGATCTCTGGCGTGGGCAGCCGCAAGCTGAGTCAATACGGCGAAGCGTTCGTAACAGAAATCCGCGACTTTTGCACAGAGAATGACATCCCGCTGCGATCGCCCAGCATCGGCACAATCCCCAGTGATTCTGAGGAAGATTCGTTTGACCCTGTACTTTCCTATGCAAAACCGCCGCGCGATCGCTCCGAGTCGCGTTCGGCGATGCGTCTCAAATCTGTGTCGCGCACGGTGTTTTATACACTGGAGTTGCATCAGCAAGGTCTATCGCCCGCAGAGATTGCCGAAAAGCGCGGCTGCGGCATCCACACGATTTACAATCACCTGGATAAGCTGCTGGAGGCGGGGCAGGCGGTGGATTTGGAAAGGCTGGTGGAGGGCGATCGCCAGGCGAAAATTGAAGGGGCGATCGAAGCCGTGGGTACTGCATCACTCAAGGCGATTTACGAACACCTCCAAAACACGCTGGGCGAAACCATCGATTACGATGCCATTCGTCTTGTCCGCGCCAAATGGCGACATGCTAATGGTTAGGAAATTGGTTGAGAAATTGGTTGAGAAATTGGTTAGGGAGTTGTTGAAAAATGGCGAACATCTAGTCTTTATTCAGCCTCTATTTAACCTTCGGAAAACTTGATGTTCTCGTAGAGATCTGCAAGCTGAACGCCGCGCTGAGGCTGAGCGTGAGTAAGGTTGTTCTAGATGCGTCAACCTCACTGGCGCTAGTCAACCAAGAGCCGGGCCAAGAGGTTGTGGCGGAGTTGTTGCCACGGTCGCTCGTGAGTGCAGTGAATGTGAGCGAGTTTGTGGCGAAGCTGATTGACCAGGGAATGCCTGAAAATGAGGTTCAAGATGTTCTGAAAGCTCTGGATTTGACTGTGACTCCGTTTGATTCTCAGCAAGGAGTGATTGCAGGTTATTTGCGGGCTACGACTAGGCATTGGGGCTTATCGCTGGGCGATCGCGCCTGTTTAGCTTTGAGATTGCAGACTTGTTGCCCTATAGTGACCGCAGATCAAGCCTGGGCTAAACTTGATATCGGTCTTGAGATTCGGGTTATCCGGTAGAAAATTCAGATTGGCTGACCTGGAAAAGTTACAGTTGGCGATCGCAAAATTCGACAATCTGCGCCATTGGTAAGGCAATCATCAACGGTTCATTCCCATATCGCATCCGATACGATGGATGGCATGGGCTTGGAGAAAGGGCAATGGTTCGCGTAACGGACTATCTGTATATCGTCCGAGATGACGAAATCCTGAATGGTGAGCCGATTATTTGGGGAACGCGGACGCCGGTGAGGGCGATCGCCGAAACATGGCGGATGGGCGTCGCACCGGAGGAGATTCCTTTGGGGATGCCGCACCTGACGCTAGCACAGGTCTTCGGCGCGTTGACCTATTACAGCGACCATCAAGCAGAAATCAACCGCTACATTGAGCAAAATCGCATTCCCGATGAGTTAATTGATCCGCTGGCGAGAAATCTATGAATAGAAGCTTCTAAGAATAGAAGCTTCTAACAAGCTGGAGATTCAATTTAGCCGAGGGTCGTCGTTGGGTGGATGCCAGCCGCTCAGCACCCAGAGTTGTCGAGCTTGCTGGATAGATAGCTCGTTGCCATAGCGCTCATCGTTGAGATCGAGCCGCTGGCAGGTGGTTCGGCCGATCGCCGTCAGTCCGACAATTTTGATGCCGTCTGCTGTCCAAGCAAAATGGTCTGCCCATCGCTGTTGACGCGGTTAAAACAGGGGCGTTGTAACTTCGGTTTCTGGATCGACACCGACGGTAAAGGTATAGCGTCGCCCGTTGCAGCGATGACAGGCGAGCGCTAAGTTTTCTGGTTCGTCTGACCCGCCGAGCGATCGCGGCGTGAGGTGGTCAATGGTAAAGCGATCGGGACTCAGATATTCGGGGGAGTGGCAATATTCGCAGCGGTATCTGGCTCGTTGCTGTACCAGTCTTCGAGTTTCGCGGGAGACCATTTTGCCTGGGCTGCCAGTTGCGCGTTGATAAAGGTGAAGGTTCTCGATAGGTCGGTAATGCCTGCCCACTCAGCGGCTTCGGCATCGGAGAGGCTGTCGGTTTTCTGTTTTTCCAGGAGGGTTTCCAGGCGGGTTTGCAGGTCGTCGGTAAAGCGAAACAGGCTGAAGTTGCCGACTGGCTGAAGGTGGATGCCAGTCGGCAAAAACGAGGAGGGCTGGATCATCAGTTGGGGTGTCATTCGATTCCCTCAAAGCTGCTTGCTCTTATTGTAAGTCGGTTGATTACGCCACGAAATCAAACCATAGAGACCATTGGAGTGAATCTAGGGAGCGATCGCCCATCACACTCTCTTAGCTTTCAGGAGGAATTCTCGATTTCAAGACCGAAATCAGTGTAGGGATTTCGTTTTGAACAACATCCCAAACAATATTTAGATTGACATCATCGTATTCGTGAACCAGACGATTTCGCATTCCGTTAATTTCAGACCATGCAATCTCTGGTAATGCAAAACGAGTCGCGTCTGAGACACGTCTTGCCGCTTCTGCAATGATTAACAGCCGACGAATTACGGCGTCTTGAAGCTGGACATCGGCAATAAAAGAATCCCTAGAACATTGGGCAATATAGCGGCTGACCAACTCAGCCGATTGCAACCTATCAAGCAGGAATTGAAGATCCCGTTGCATAGATTACCTGAGCAGAAGAGAGAATTTCGTGGCGACGGAGATAGTTGCGGCTCGTCTCGATGCCCTCACGGGTAATCAGGTCTACCTCTCGGTGAAAGAGCGTCTGTAGCTCGGTTTCCATTTGCTCCAGGCTGGCAAAGGTAGGATGCGCGTCGGCATGAAACTGCACCATTACGTCAATATCGCTGTCGGGACGGAAGTCTTCGCGCAAAACAGAGCCAAACAGCGCAAACTCAACGACCTGCCAGCGATCGCAAAATTCGACAATCTGCACCATCGGCAGATCAATCATTAAAGATAGATCAGGGGCGATCGCACGGTCACTCATTTGTTCGTTTGCTGGAGGGTCATTCGAGTCCCTCAAAGCTGCTTGCTCTTATTGTAGGTCGGTTGATTACGCGCGATCATCGTTTCGCTGGTGTGGCATCCCCGACTGCGAAACACAACGCCAGAGCAGGGGGAACGCTGGATACTCTGCGGCGGCTACGGCATCCACTAGGAAGAACTGGATGAGGACTTGAGTACGGAAGGAAGGCTGCGGGGTACGCCTGCGCCGGGTGCTAGTTTTTTTTAGAGTATTGAGCAAGATATTATTGCTTAGGATATAAGAAAGTATACCGATGGCAGTCTCCTAAAGAGAGTCTTGCACTTAATATTTCTGAGGATAGGGCGAAGTGAAGTCAAACTTAAAAGATGTATCTGTAAGGGAACTTCGAGAAATTAATCGTGAAATCTATGAGCAGGATTATTTCTTCTCATCTTCAAACTCTGTTATATCAAAACACTTTCTCAGATACTTTTCTGGATTTGAGAATGTCTTTTTGATGTCATTTGAAGACATTAAAGAAAAGTTCCTGGAATCCTCTGAAAGGTCGGAGGATGAGATTCCAACTTCTGAAGCGGATTTTTTTGGATTTATATGTCTTGAGTACTTGCGCTTAGAAACCGCACCCTATTACCAGCTTATCCATATTCATAAAGAAGCATTTGATCATATGGAGAAAACAAAGACGAATATTTCTGACTGTATGCACGAGAGAAAGCGGTTAGAGCAAGAAAAGGAAAATCTTCGAAAGGACAAGAAGGTTATTAGTGAAGAGATTTTATATTCAACTTACATGCTTGACCACTACATAAAAATGAATGAAGACGCTCAAAAGGGAATCATAGAATTTGTATTCTCTAAATCTATTTATGAATGCGCATATCTAAAAGCGCAAAAAAGTCTGTTCAAAGGGAAATGTAGACCTTGGTATGCTTTCGGTCGAGATCCTGACGCATTCGACCGAAGACTCTTCTCTGACATCAGTAATAAGTTTCTTACTCTCGATATTAAAGAGCATAAGAGGATCGAAGATTTATACAAAAAAGATGATAAATCAGAATTTAATCAATTCATGCACAGTTATATTGAAAATAATAGAATTCCTGAG
>RFIF01000450.1 GCA_003695655.1 Cyanobacteria bacterium J069 | reverse complement strand
CGAGGGAGTAAGGCGATCGCACAATCCTGACAGACTTATTGCCCAATCCTGACAGACTTATTGCCCAATCCTGACAGACTTATTGCCCAATCCTGACAGACTTATTGCCCAGACTTTGATCGCCCATTCTGACGGACTCTACAGACCGGTATCCGCTCCGGCCGATAAGCCTTTGATGCAAGCTCAAGCCTAGAGCAAGCAGATCAATAGCAGAAACCCAAGAATTCCGATGCTCGATTCAACGAACAGTGGCAATGTCGATTGAGGAATTTGGGTTTGGGATGTGGTGGGTTGCATAGTAGCCTCCGGGGGTGGGGGTGATTTTCGGAAAGTGAGGAATCGCTGGGGAGAGCGAGTTTCGGAACCGTTGGATTGCTCTCTAATGGATTGCTCTCTAATGAGTTCTACAGGGGGCGATCGCCCGATTCCGGCTATGGCGCGTGGGCGATCGCAGACTTGTCACAGGTCTTGCAACTGATCGCGACAACTGATCCTGCGACTGATCACGTTAGGCAGCACAAACTCGTCGCTCTTTTAGCAGTAGGCGCTGATATCTTCGCCGCACTGGTCAGCCAGGTAGCACAGCGACCGAAAGCGCAGCCCAACAAACTGTTCGTATAGTGGATTGAGCTTGCACAGGGGCGGAATGTGGCCGACCTTGCGACCTAGTACCACGATGTCGCGCTCAAACGGGCACTGGGCAGGAATCAACCGAGAAATGAAGTGGGCAGTCTGGCGATCGCCGATTTGGACTTCATCCAGCCAGGTGCGGAGGGGCTGGAGCCAGGATTGACGAGCACTGCCTTGACCAATCGAAGAGGTGGTATTCATAAGGCTCACGGTGCGATGCAGTTCACTATCTAGTTACTTCTCAGTCCAACAGGCAAATTTCACGCAGGTTTTGATCAGAAATCGTGAAGTTTTATGAGAAAGATGGATTCTGCCATCGGGGGAAGACTTAAAAAGGTTGTTTTGCCCTCAAACATCATCTATGCCTCTAGCTTAGGAAGCGAATCTTGGGGATCAATGAAGGAATGAATAAGTCCCCTGAGTGTTGACTAAAGCTGAGATAAATTGTTGCCCGTTTGCACCGGTTTGCCGCCAAAATACTCATCAGTTGCACCCTATTCATGTTTTTCTCCTAGTGGGGAAACCGTATGGCAGTCCTACCCATTTCGGAAGCAATCATTCAGCAGCAGGCGACCCCGCAATCCTTTGATCGAGGAGAAGATTACTATTTACGGGGCGCGGTGATCGACCTGGTGCAGCGGGGACAGAGTCTTTATGCTGAGGTAGAAGGGTCGGAGGTGACGCCCTATCGGGTGAGTTTGGCGTTTGATGCGGGCGGCGTCACGGATGCACGCTGCACCTGTCCCTATGACTACGGCGGCTGGTGCAAACACATCGTTGCAGCGGCGTTGCGCTGGGTGCGACAGCCCGACGAGATCGAAGTCCGCCCAACGCTGGCGCAGTTGCTCGATCGGCTGAATCTGCTGCAAACGCAGGGGCTTGTGCAAGCGCTGGTGGCGGATCGTCCTGAGCTAATCGATGCGGTTGACCGCTATGCCTTGCGGCTCTCGAATCCTGCACCCCCTCGCCAAACGCCTCAGCGTCGCACGGTGCTAGATGTCGCCCCCTTGCGGCGGCAGACGCGACAGATTTTGCGAGAAGGGTTGCGCTATTTGGAGGAGGGCTATGAGGATGACCCCTTTACGGAGGAGTTAGGGGAAATTGTTGAAAAAGCTCAAGCCTTTGCCCAGCAGGGAGATGGCAATAGTGCGATCGCTATTCTAGAAGCCATCACCGCCGCCTGTGCAGACGAGTGGGACGAGATGCTCGACTACGGCGGCGACAGCTTTGAACTCGACCGAATGCTAGACGAAGCCTGGACCGAGGCAATTCTGAGTGCTAACCTGCTGGCTCCGGAGAAAACCGACCTCGGCGTCATGCTAGAAGAATGGCAGGAGGCGCTAGACGCAGATTTTTCGATGAGCCTGGCGGCGCTCCAGCAGGGGTGGGACGATCCACAACTCCAGCAGGCAATGGCAGGTGCAGGATACTCCGATCCGGAGCGATTAGATCCGCCCTTTGCTCAAAATCTGGCGCTAATCCGGCTGCAAATCCTCGATCGCCAGGGACGACAGCAGGAATATCTAAACCTAGCCCGTACCGAAGGCTTGACGCTGCAATATCTCACGCGGCTGGCGGAACTGGGGCAGATCGATGAAGCCATGCAAGCCGCCCAGACGCAAATGTCCACCGCCGAGGAGGCGCTGGCGCTTGCCCAGACCCTGCGCCAAAGCGAGTATCTGACGGAAGCGCTGGCGATCGCCCAAGCGGGGCTTCCCCTGCCCGGCCGCAGCCGCTACGACCTGGCCACCTGGACGAGCGAACTGGCGGAAGGGCTGAAACACACGGACATTGCTCTGGAAGCCAGCCGCGTTGCGTTTGGGGTTCGCCCCAGCCTGGCAGACTATCAACGAGTCGCACGTTTGGCAGAGAGCCAGTGGGACAGGATCAAGCCAGACCTGCTCACAGCCCTCCGCCAGGCCAACCCGTGGGACGCGCAGGCGGCAAAGGTCGATATTTTTATACACGAAGGATTAGTAGATGACGCGATTCAAGCGGTTCAAGCGGATACTTACTACCGGTCAGAACTGGTGCATCGCGTCATGGCGGCGGCAGTTGTCCACCGCCCCGACTGGGTGATTCAGTCCGCACGCCAGCGGGCAGAACCGATTATGGACGGCGGCAAAGCCGATCGCTACAGCGAAGCCGTAAGGTGGCTCAAGCACGCTAGAGATGCCTTTCAGCAGGCAGAACAATCAGCCGAATGGACGGCTTACTTTAACCAACTGAAATCCACCCATGCTCGCAAGCGCAAGCTAATCGACCTGTTCAAGCAGCTTTGAAGGCTTGATTTGGGTGTTTGATTTGAATGTAGAAGCGATGTCGAAATTTAGGTAGAGCTGCCCACGCCCGTTTCACTCAGTTCGGTGCTGAGGGCCCGCTCTCGGTCGAGGCGACGCTTGCGGGCATAGAGCTGGATGGCCGCGGCGAAGGCAATCAGCATCCCAACCACGCCATAGGCTGCAATATCTGTCGGCAGGTTGTTCTTAAACACCGCCAGCATCACCACCAGGATAAAAAGAATAGTGGGGATTTCGTTAAACCAGCGGAACTGCTGCCCAGTCATTTGGCATTCGTCCGCCGCCAGTTTTTTCATCAGGCGCTTGCAATAGTGGTGATAGCCGATCAGCAAAACGACGAGAGCCAGCTTGGCGTGCATCCAGGGTTCTTTGAGGACTTCCGGCTCGGTGGTGATCAGGGCGATCGCCATCGCCACCGTCAGCAGCATCGCCGGCGTCATGATGATGCTGTAAAGCCGCTTCTCCATGATTTGATACTGGTTTTTTAAAATTGTTTGAGCTGGCTCTGGCTGCTCATACGCTTCGGCATGATAGACAAACAGGCGCGGCAGGTAAAACAAGCCCGCAAACCAGGCCACAATCCCCACAATATGAAAAGCCTTAAACCAAAAATAATTCATTAAAATTCCAATCCACAGCACTTCAGCGGTTGCAGGTTTGATCATATCAAGCACCCCAGGGGCCAGGGCGGACGGTCGTTAGATTTCTTGAAATTTGGCCGACAAAATTCTGACTACTATTTAACCAGCGCCAGCCGATGGCCCAAGCGGTCTCTGCTGGCGTGAATGTCTGTGGAACTGGGGTGCTTCTACGAACCTAAAGATGCAAACACCTCGCCCAGATTTGGGCGAGGCGCATCCAAGCGGCGGCTTAATCAGCATGGTCTGTAGCGTCCGCTGACCCCGCCGCTGCGGGCTGGGCTGTGGGCCTAAACTGCGTGCTTGAACGGCGCGTGCCTAAACTGCGTGCTTGAACAAAGTGTCCAGATAAACCCGCGCCGCCCGACGATAGCAATGAGCCGTTGTGGGGCTGTTGCTGCTGACATGTTGCAGCAAAAATAGCGACAGCGCCGCGCAAAAAACTCGATCTTGATCCCAATCAGGATGGGTTTCCAGGTAGCCTTTGAGCGACAGGTGCAAATCTTCAGGAATTTCAGCCAGGATGCTAACAGTTGCGTTCATGTGGGAAACCTCAGGTGGTGAAAATTTGTAGACGATTTGTAGGGAATTGGTAGACGGCGAGATTAGCAACGATCTTGCAGAACTCAAGCAAGAGAAGCAAAGCAAACGGGCGGATGAACCCTGACCTCAAAATCTGGGCAAGCGTAAATCTCAGCCACCGCGCAACCTCGCCAGGAAAGTGGAGGGTCGCAAGTGGAGGGTCGTAAGGCAGCACTCCAGCGTCGAGACTCATACAGTCAGCACCAGTACAGCCAGCACCAGCACGGCCAGCACCAGTACAGCCAGCACAAGCTGTCGCCCAGAACTTGTCGAAGTACTCCACAAGCCTTAGTCTCAGGCTGATTTGGAGGATTCGACGGGTTCCGACGAGACGCTTGATTTAGGTCGGTCGCATCATTCTGCGTCAGGAGGGGGGAGGGTTGTCAACCTTAAGAACTGTTGCGCAGAGCTTTAGATTAAAAAAAGTTTTACGAGACAAAGAGGGTTTGAGAGCATTTTTTGTTACATAACTTCATCAAAACAGGGCAATTCTGAAGTGACGATCGCCCTTGGACGAATTCCCCAGAAAGTTCCCCGAGTCCTGATGCTGTCGTAAAACTCTGTGGAAAACCTCTGGTTCCCCTGTGGAAAACTCCAGGAATCCTGTGGAAAGCCTGTGGAGACCTTGGGGAAAATCGTTATTAAAGATAAGAATTGCAAACTCCGGAAAACTGGCTGACATTTGGCCATAGCTTGACATTGCCGACCTCTACAAACCCGATGGCGATCGCCCGATGGAACTATATGGAGCTAAGTTATGGAGCTAAGTAGCGCTACATGGAGCTAATATTGGAAGCCCTCTCAATGCTGCTGATGTTCCTGATCGGTGCGTCGGTCGGCAGTTTCCTCAATGTGGTGGTCTATCGGGTGCCAGCGGGACTGTCTTTGCTGCATCCACCCTCGCGCTGCCCATCCTGCCTCACCGCCATTAAGCCCTACGACAATGTGCCCGTGCTGGGCTGGCTGTGGCTACGGGGGCGCTGTCGCGCTTGCAAGGTTCCCATCTCAGCCCGCTATCCGGCAGTCGAGCTGATTACCGGGCTGCTGTTTGTAGCGGTGGCTAAATTCTTTGCGTTGCCCCTGCCCGGCGTGGGCTACTGGGTGCTGGTAAGCTGGCTGCTGGCGCTGGCGCTGATTGACTTAGACACGCTCACCTTGCCCAATCCGCTGACTCAATCTGGCTTGGTGGCAGGGTTGGTTTTTCAGGGCGCGATAGGCTGGACGCAAGGGATTGCCACTGGACAGGGTGGTCCATCGGGCAGTGCCGCTACGCTAATGGGCGGCATTGTCGGCGCGGCAGTCGGCATTTGGGGACTCGATTTAGTGACTCTGCTGGGTTCCCTCGCTCTGGGGCAAACTGCGATGGGCGGCGGCGATGCCAAACTCGCCGCGATGATGGGCGCATGGCTGGGCTGGAAGCTGCTGCTGCTGGCGGGATTTCTCGCCTGTGTGCTGGGGG
>RFIF01000449.1 GCA_003695655.1 Cyanobacteria bacterium J069 | reverse complement strand
CCTAAGATCTGTTCTAACTAAAGCTATGACCGAAGCAACGACTCGACATGTGTTCATCTGCGGCTCTGCTCTGCGCGGCCAGCCCGACCACGAAAACCTGCAATCTGCAACGTTTTTGCGAGAAGCCAAGACCCAGCCGATGTATCGTCTGCACTCGGTGCAGGATGGCTGGCATCCGGGCATTTATGCCGTTGAAACAGGCGGCATTTCCATTCCTGGCGAAGTCTATGAAATGACGGCTGAGCAGTTTGACTATTTGGCAGCAAACGAGCCGCCCAATATGCATCCCAAAGACGTGTACCTGGAAGATGGCAGCGTCGTTACGGCGTTTTTGTATCCGCAGGAACTCGTGGAGCAATATGGCTGGGAAGATGTGTCGCACTATGGCGGCTGGGTTGCTTATAAGGCAGCCAAGACGGCCGCCAGCAGTTAGCACTTAGCACGATCGGCCGGGCAACCGAGAGTTAAGCCCGACAGGGCACACCCGCAGGTGTGCCCTTGCCCCCCTAGGGCAATGTCAGGGCAATGTGCGATTTTGATGGAGTGTCCTAAACTGTAGTAAAGGTCTTGCCTGCCACTGTTGCGGCAATTGTTGCAGTTAGGCAGACTCTTTGCAGAAGCCCATCGGAAGCCCATCGGAGATTTCAACCTATGTCCTGGCGCACGTCCTCCGCTAGCCCGCTCGATCGCCTGTTTGCCTGCTTGCCCTACGTGCTGCCGATGCTAGAGGCATTGCCATTTGGGACGGAACTGCTGAGCGAGTTTCCCATGCTGCAACCCCTGCTGCTGCCGCTGTATCCGTTTGCCATTGCCTATTCTTTCGTAACGGGGATCTTCTCCTTTGGGGGCTTTGGCATCGGCGGATTCTTGATCTTCCTGGCAATGTACTTTTTTGTGGTGCGCAACGAAAGCATTTCCCACTTCATCCGGTTCAATACAATGCAGTCGATTTTGATTGGGATTGTGCTGAGTCTGTTTTCGCTGGTGCTTAGTCCGATTATCCGGGCGTTGCCGCCGCTGTTTTTGCAGAGCATTTTGACGGCACTGTTTTTGGGAACTTTTATCGCCTGCATCTATGCCATTGTGCAGTCGGCGCTGGGCCGCTATGCCGAGATTCCTACCCTGTCGGACGCCGCTCACATCCAGGTGCGCTAGAGAGCGACTCAGGGCAATCAGCGACCTGGAAAGTCTTAGTTTGAAACACTGTCCAGAGTTTAGTCGATACCTATAGCTCAAATTGAATTAGTTCAAATTGAATGGCAGGACGGGGATCAGGCGATCGCCGCCGTTTCTGTATTTCTAACGGCAAGGCTGTTTTCCAGCGCTCCGATGCCCTCAATCTCTACCCGGACGCGATCGCCCACTTGCAGCGGCCCAATGCCCTCTGGCGTGCCCGTCAGCACCACGTCTCCCGGCAATAGTGTCATCACTTGGCTAATGTAAGACACCAGCACATCGGGCGCAAAGGTCATCTCGCTGATTAGCGCCGACTGCGCAGGCTGGGGGCTGTCGTTGACGAAGGTTTGTAGGCGGGCGCTGGGGTTGAGTTCGCGCACGATCCAGGGGCCGAGCGGGCAAAACGTGTCGAATCCTTTGGCACGAGTCCACTGACCGTCTTTTTTTTGCAGATCACGGGCGGTGACATCATTGGCGATCGTGTAGCCCCAAATTTTATCCTGAGCGGCTTCCGGCGAACAGTCACAGCAGCGATCGCCAATAATCAGCGCCAGTTCCCCTTCATAATCGACCCGCTCGGACTGGGCAGGATAAAAAATCAGGTCGTCTATGGCGATCAGCGTGGTCGAAGGTTTGAGAAACAGCAGTGGTTCTTTGGGCGCTTCGGTGCCCATTTCGGCGGCGTGCTTGGCATAGTTCTTGCCCACAGCGACGATCTTCGACGGGGCGCAGGGAGCCAGCAGGCGATAGCTGTCGGGTTCGATCAGCAGATCCGTCAACTGCCCCTGGAGCCAGGGCGGTGCGTCGAGCACCTGCACCTGCCGATTGAGCAGCAAAATGCCGTAATAGAGCTGGCCTGAAGTGGTTTGAACCCGGACGTAGCGCTGCGCCATAGAACTTTCAACAGGTAAAATGAGTGATAGAATTGTATTTCCTTGCTTCTCAGTCAGAATGCCTGATTGAATGAGCGGCCGCAAGGCGTAGACCTACCCATACTCTGGTAGCCCTTCTCTAGCCATGCTAGTGCAACTGCTAGGTATGAATTATGGATTCAGGGTTTGCGTTGGGCTGTCTCGTTTTACTCAGGTTGTTTTGCAGCAGAGGCCGCCTGTCCATAAGGAGAATCCTTAAATCCAATGAACTACGAAACTATGTACATCCTCCGTCCTGATCTGGGGGATGAGCAAACAGACGCGGCGATCGCCAAATATCAGACCATCCTCAAAGACCAGGGCGCAACTGACATTGACACCCAGCATCGGGGCAAGCGCCGCCTCGCCTACGAAATCGGCAAGCACCGTGAGGGCGTCTATATTCAGATGAACTATGTGGCCGCCGGGAATGCGGTTGCCACGATGGAGCGAGCGATGCGTCTTAGCGAAGATGTGATTCGCTATCTGACGATTCGCGTGGAAGAGACAGCCGTAAAGGAGCCTGCCTAACCGAATCATTTGGGGCAGGGGGGCTGGTGAGCCGCCCTGCCAATGCTCTGCCAAGATAGTTCTCACCTCATCAGACGTGCCCCTGTGAAGCCACTGGCTTTGCAGGGGTTTGTGCTTGGCGGGCAATTCAAAGAAATCTGCGGACTCTCAGCCCGACCTAAGCTTTCCTTGCTAGGCTTGAGCTAGTTGCGGAACGGCTCCCCCGGTTGCTGCTGCATTTCGGTCTGCTGCTTAACGCCGATTTATGCGGCGCTCCTCTCCGCTGCTACAAACGCTGTATTTTGACGCGCCATGAAGCTGAGTAAGAAGAATCTGGGCGATCGCCTCAATCACGTCTACGATGTCATCATCGTCGGCGGCGGCGCGGGGGGACTGTCCGCAGCGATCTATCTTCAGCGCTATCGTCTGTCTTGCCTGGTGGTGGAAAAAGGCAAGGGGCGCTCCTTCTGGATGCAAGACCTGCGCAATTATCTGGGACTGCCGCCCACCACGCCCGGCCGGGACTTGTTAAACCAGGGACAGGAACATGCGCTGTCGCTGGGAGCCGACCATCTGCGCGGCTATGTCGAATCGGTTGAGGACGAGGGCGACACCTTCGCTGTCAAGGTCAAAGTTGGCAAAACCGACAGCGCCTATCCTGTGTTTCGCAGCCGCTACGTCATCGCCGCCAGCGGCATTATTGACCATTTGCCCCATCTAGAAAATATGCAAAACGTGTATGACTACGCAGGCTATAACCTGCATGTCTGCATGATTTGCGATGGCTATGAGATGGCCGACAAGCGCTGTGGGCTGTTTGTCAATTCTGAAGGCAACATCAACACCGCCTTTGTGCTGAACTGGTTTACGCCCTACATCACCGTTTTTACCCAGGGGTTATTTGAGGTGAGTTTGGAAATGCGTAAAAAGTTGCGCGATCACGGCTATCCTTTAGTAGAATTGCCCATTAAGCGCTTCCTGGGTCAAGATAACGAGATGACGGGCGTTGAATTGATCGACGGATCTGTTGTGCCGTTGGAAACGGGGCTGGTGGCGATGGGGTCTCACTATTTCAACGAATACCTGCAAGGGCTGCCGCTGGAATGGAAGGGCAATAACCTGGTGACTGACTCGATGTGCCGCACGTCTCATCCCCGATTGTTTGCGCTGGGCGATCTCAAAGACGGGATCAATCAGGTGGCGATCGCCGTTGCCGACGGGGCCCTGGCTGCTACGGCCATCTGGCGAGAAACCCGCCGCGCCGCGCCGCCGCGCCTCTGGGAAGAGCATCTAGAGCCTCACCTTGCCGAATCATCGGTGCCTCAACCCGCCGAAGCCACCTCATAGGCCTTATAGATTAGTTGTGATCTCGTTTCTCTGCCTCTCTCTGTTTTCCTGCATCTACCGCCAGCCTCTCCTGCCCTGTTTTCATAGCGTCGTTCTCGTCCTCAAAATTTAGACCCACCAGACACCCCCGCGAAGCCAACCGGAGTGATATGACCCAGTCTCTAACCATCCCAGAACTCCAGGCAGAAGTTGCGCACCTGCGTGAAGAATTGCACATGCGCGATCAGCTCGTGCAGCAGTTGTCTCAAGAACTGTTTCGCCTGGTCAAAGGACAATCGACTCAGGCTCCTTCGGCGGCGCTATCAGAACGTCATCAAAACGAAATGCGCGTGCTGCGGGAGCAACTCCAGGGCGTAGAGCAGCAGGTCGGGTTCTATCAAGAGCAAATCGCCAGCCGCGACACCGAAGTGTATCAACTGCGGCAGTCGGTTCAGGAACTCACCGATCGTTCTCGGATGCTGGAGCAGGTCGTACAAGAACTGCCCCACATTTACCGCCAGAAGTATCTGGAGCGCCTGCAACCTGTGAAGGAGAAAGTGGCGCAGATTCAGCAGGAAAATCGCCGCCTCCATGCCGAGTTGCAGAGTGTCAGCTATCGCTTGGCCGTCCGCACTCGCCGCGTGACGCAGATTGACCTGCCCAACTTCCCGCGTGCGGGTGCGCCAGTGCCTGTGTCGGTTTCGTCCTATGGCGGTGCCTAGTGGCTCAGGTCTGGATTGTTGTAGAACCGGATGGTTTTGCGGATGAGGGGGTTGGGGCGCTAAAGGAAGCGATCGCCCAATTCCCTACCGACTCTGCGCCGGATGCGGTTCAGATGGTTGCGCCCGCTGATCTGCCGCCTGTGTTAGAACCAGGCGCGATCGCCTGTCCGCTCACGCTAAATCTGCCAGAGAACTGCAACTTTCCTGGCGCGTTTGTACTTCAGGCTTGTGCGAATGTTGCCCGTTTGCGCCAGTCGGTTGCAGAGGTGTTGGGTGCACCCACCGGAGATGGCTCCCTCTGGCTGCCGATCGCCCTCACGGCCAAAGGCCCGCTCTACGGCGAGGCGATCGCCCCCAGCGCCGACCACCCAGCGCCATACCGCCAGCCGCACCACCTGAGCGATCGCCAGCGCCAGCCGCTCTATGCCCTCGCCTTTCGCCTGCTGGACTGGCTGCAAGCGCCGCCAGCGGTCTACCTGATGCAGTTTGCGCCAGGAGACGATGGGGTAGTGTTCGACCGACTATGGCCTTATCCCAGTCCAGTGGCGATCGCCAGCCTCCGGGTGCAAACGCCCAACCTCTTTGCCGCCCACTGGCTTTGCCTCAGCCATCAGCCCCTCTTAGACCTCAGCATTGCCGAGCCGGACTAGCAGTCCACCGCGTGCGAAACCAGCAAGTCCCGAATGATGAAACCTGGTCTTGCGAGGGGTAAGTATAAATGCCTATACTAGATCGTGTCAGAACCATGCTCTGGTACAGATTCAGTCTGGAGCTTTTGACTAGAGTTTTTGATTCCCACCTTCCACCGCTCACCTGGCATTTCCTTGAGTGGTGAACTCTTAAAAGTGTATGATCTGTTTCAACATTGGCGAATATCTAGTGTAAAGAGGGCAAGACGCAGTGATTAGAGTAGCAATTAACGGCTTTGGGCGCATTGGGCGAAACTTCATGCGCTGCTGGCTTGGTCGATCCCACAGCGATTTTGAAATCGTTGCCATTAACGATACCTCTGACCCCCGCACAAACGCGCACCTGCTGACCTACGACTCGATGCTCGGTAAGTTTGATGCCGATATCAGTGCTGATGAAAACACCATCACGGCAAACGGCAAGGTCGTTAAGTGCGTCTCTGATCGCAACCCACTCAACTTGCCCTGGGGTGAATGGGATATTGATCTAGTGATCGAATCGACGGGTGTGTTTACTAGCCGCGAAGGCGCGTCAAAGCATCTGGAAGCGGGAGCTAAAAAAGTTCTCATTACTGCGCCTGGCAAAAACGATGACGGCACGTTCGTCGTCGGCGTGAACGATAAAGATTACGCCCACAGCACGCATACGATCATCAGCAACGCCAGCTGCACCACCAACTGTCTGGCTCCGATCGTCAAAGTCATCAACGATAACTTTGGCATCATCAAAGGCACGATGACCACTACCCACAGCTACACGGGCGACCAGCGCCTGCTGGATGCCAGCCACCGCGATGTGCGCCGCGCCCGCGCCGCCGCCCTCAACATTGTGCCCACTAGCACGGGTGCTGCCAAGGCTGTAGCGCTGGTAATTCCTGAAGTGGCTGGCAAGCTAAACGGGATTGCCCTGCGCGTACCCACGCCCAACGTCTCGGTGGTGGACTTGGTGGTGCAGGTCGAAAAGCAGGTGATCACCGAGCAGGTGAACGAAGCCCTCAAGGCTGCCTCTGAAGGCCCGCTGAAAGGTATCTTGGGCTATACCGAGCTAGAGCTAGTGTCGTGCGACTATCGCGGCACCGACTTTTCCTCCGTCATCGACTCGAAGCTGACGATGGTGATGGGCGGCGATATGGTGAAAGTCATCGCCTGGTATGACAACGAGTGGGGCTATAGCCAGCGCGTGGTTGACCTAGCCGAAACCGTTGCAAAGCAGTGGGTTGCCTAGATCTCAGCAGGTGGCGATTCTGATCAAAACGACCCGGCGATCGCCCCTGATCATGGACTAATCAAACTCCCCCTTTAGTTCAGACACTGCCCCAAACTTTGCAGTTCTCTGGCTAAGGGGGGCTTTTAATCGGCTGTGCAACACCCCCAACCTCCAACCTCCAACTCCTGTCCCCGACACTATGGCCGAAAAACAAGACCAGCAGCATCCCCAGTGGAGCAGCGATCGCCAAATTGCCAACACGCTCCTATCTGGCGAACCCACAGACTATAACCTGAGCGAATTGGCGCGGCTGCGGATGCGCTATAACGGGTTTCCGGGTGCGCGAGATATCCAGTCTGATTTGGACAAAGTGTTGGAACAATGGGGCCTGACGGAGGAAGCGCTATTTGCCAAAACCCGGCAGATTCACCAAACCAGTCAGGTCTATCAAGGGCGAAATAATCAACGAGAAGACTGGAGCTAGCGGGTATGGAAATTAACCGGCCGGATGTGGTGGCGGAAGTGACCGCTGCCTTTGAGCGCTATGAGCAAGCGCTGGTGAGCAATGACGTGGAGATGCTGGACGAGCTGTTTTGGCAGAGTCCCCAAACGATTCGCTATGGCGCGACGGAGAATTTATATGGTTACGAGGCGATCGCCGCCTTTCGGGCCAGTCGTCCTACTGCCGATCTCAGCCGCACGCTGAGCAACACCGTCATCACCACCTACGGGCGCGACTTTGCCACTGCCAACACTGAGTATCGCCGCATCAGCTCCGGTAAGACTGGCCGCCAAAGCCAGACGTGGGTGCGGACGCCGGAGGGCTGGCGAGTCGTCTGTGCGCATGTGTCGTTTTTGGGGTGATGGGGTGTGGGAGAGGGGGAGAGGGAGAGAGGGAGAGAGGGAGAGAGGGAGAGAGGGGGAGAGGGAGAGATCGCCCGATTCAAGCTCTCCTCATCCGGTCATCTCCTCATCCGGTCATCTCCTCATCTGGTCATCTCCTCATCTGGTCATCTCCTCATCCGGTCATCTCCTCATCTGGTCATCTCCTCATCCGGTCATCTCCTCATCAGTTAAAATATGTAAAGACATTCTTAAAGCAAGTCTGAAGGAATAGGCGGATGCGCGTTGCGATCGTTGGGGCGGGGTTGGCAGGGCTGGCGGCGGCGGTGGAACTGGCGGATGCGGGTCATGAGGTGTCGATCTATGAAGCCCGGACGTTTATCGGTGGCAAGGTAGGAAGCTGGATCGACGCCGACGGCAACCACGTTGAAATGGGGCTTCACGTCTTTTTCAACAACTACAACAACCTGTTTGCACTGATGCGGAAGGTGGGCGCGTTTGAGGCGCTGCTGCCGAAGGAGCATGTGCATAACTTTGTGAATCGCGGTGGTGAAATCGGCAAGCTGGACTTTCGCTTTTTGCTGGGTGCGCCGTTCCACGGGCTAAAGGCGTTTTTTACCACGGGGCAACTGACGCTGCTCGACAAGCTGCAAAATGCGATCGCCCTTGGCACCAGCCCCATCGTCCCTGGACTGGTAAACTACGACCTGGCAATGAAGCTGATTCGCGATCTGGATTCCGTCAGTTTTGCCGACTGGTTTCGCAGCCACGGTGGCTCACAGCACAGCCTGGAGCGCATGTGGGACCCGATCGCCCTCGCCCTCGGCTTCATCAACACCGAGGAAATCTCTGCCCGCTGTATGCTCACCATCTTCATGATGTTTGCAGCAAAGACAGAAGCCTCGCGGCTAAATATGCTGGCGGGTTCCCCTGACGAATATATCCATAAGCCGATCCTCAGCTACATCCAGGCGCGCGGCGCACAGGTGCATACCCGGCGGCAAACGCGGCGAATTTTGTTTGAGGAAAAGGACGGCGAAACGGTGGTGACGGGATTGGCGATCGCCAATGGCGACACTGAAGAAGTGGTGACTGCCGATATCTATCTCGCTGCTTGCGACGTGCCCGGAATCCAGCGACTGCTGCCCGCCGAATGGCGCAAATATCCCGAATTTGACAATATCTACAAGCTGGAAGCCGTGCCCGTGGTGACGGTGCAGCTTCGATTCGACGGCTGGGTGACAGAGCTGCAAGATGCTGAGCGGCGGACACAGCTTGACCACGCCGCCGGACTCGACAACCTGCTCTACAGCGCCGATGCCGATTTTTCCTGCTTTGCCGACCTCGCCCTCACCAGCCCCAGGGATTACTATCGCGAAGGCCAGGGTTCCCTGATGCAGGTGGTACTGACGCCCGGCGACCCGTTTATCAAAATGAGCAATGAGGACATTGCCCAGCACGCGCTGAAGCAGCTCCACGACCTGTTCCCGTCTTCCCGCGAGCTGAACATGACCTGGTTTAACGTGGTGAAGCTGGCGCAGTCGCTCTATCGCGAAAATCCGGGCATGGACCCCTACCGTCCGCCCCAAAAGACCCCCGTGCCGAACTTCTTCCTGGCAGGTAGCTACACTCAGCAAGACTATATCGACAGCATGGAAGGCGCAACGATTTCTGGGAAGCAAGCTGCTGCTGCCATCCTGGAACCGACGGGATATCAGGTGCAGGGCACAGGGCTATTCAAGTATTAGAGGGAGCAAATGTCCACCAGAAAGCGTCAGGAGCACTTAACCTGGTGGACATAGTTTCACCCGCTTTTGGATTCTTGCAGTCAATTTCATTAAAAATGCCAGGAGGCGGACTTGAACCGCCGACACGAGGATTTTCAGTCCTCTGCTCTACCAACTGAGCTATCCCGGCGAATGGAGTCCTTGCCTTAGCCGTAGAGAGAACTCACGTAAAGAGAACTCAAACAGCTTCTAAGGAACTCCAGCGCTTAATTAAGCTAGCAGACTTTGAGAGATCTTGGCAAGGGTTTTTTAGAGCGATCGCCCAATTTCCTCAACCTTTCTCACTGGCTAGATGGGTCGGAGTCGGGTTACCTTCAGCGTAAACTGTCCGGTGCCCTGACCGCCGTAGGGACGTACGCGCAGAATGTAGTTGCCGTCTTGAGTGATTCGGGTAAACAGCAGTGAGTTGGTGGTGCCGTCGGGGCCGTCGTCATTTTCGCCAATCGTGGTGCCGTCGGGCGCAATCAGCGTGATGATCGTGTCGAATTCATCCGAGAGCAAATCCATGACGACCTGGTCGCCTTTTTGCAGCGTCACCAAATAATCACGGGCAAAGCCTCCAAACCCAGTTGGAATATCTTTGTCAGAGAGGGTGTCAGTGACTTCATTGCTCGCGGGCATCCGAATGGGATTATACATAGTGGCGCTCTGGGCATAGGCAGGCGCGCTGAGTCCGGCTAGCAGAGAGGCAGCAGACAGCAGTAGGGAAGCGCTGAGCCGTTGAGGAGCTGAAAATTTTGTCATGTTGGGTTGGGCTGTTGCGAATGGGGCAGAAATGGCGAGAGAGAGTGGGCGGGCAGCTTTGACCCGACCAGAGACAGGAACCAAACCCCGATTAAGAGATTGTCCTGAGAGTCTCGTTTATTATGCCCCAACTTCTAAACCGAAGCGCCAGGGTTGAGAACGAGCGGAGGGCAAATTGGGAACTTGGTCGCGGCGATCGCCCACTTCGGTTTCTGTTCATCTTCTAGAGAATCCGCAACGGTAAGATGAAGAAATATTGCTAACCCGATGCAACCTATGACGACCAATGTTGAGATTTACACCTGGAGCACGTGCCCTTTCTGCATTCGCGCTAAAGCATTGCTGAACAAGAAGGGCGTGACGTTTACCGAATATTGTATTGATGGCGATGAAGCTGCCCGCGCTGCGATGGCAGACCGAGCTGACGGTCGCCGCTCCCTACCGCAAATTTTTATCGATGGGGTTCACGTCGGCGGCTGCGACGATCTTCACGCACTCGATCGCCAGGGCAAGCTTGACTCTCTGCTGGCCGGCGTTTAGGGAGATTGAGATGGGGTGACGACGGGGTGACGAGCCACCGCTCTACTGCTCCAACACCCCACTGCTCCAACACCCCACTGCTCCAACACCCCACTGCTCCAACACCCCACTGCTCCAACACCCCACTGCTCCAACACTCCCATGAAACTCGCCTTCATTATCGACCCAATTCACCGACTCGACCCTGGCCACGATACCAGCGTGGCGCTGATGGAGGCGGCTCAGGAGTTAGGACATGAGGTGTGGATTACGGAGTCCAATCGGCTGTCCGTGGTGGGCGGCAAGGCTTATGCCCAGCTTCAATCCGTCAAGCTAGCGCCGGTGAAACTGGTGGAAGGGCGCTGGCTGGCGGCGGCATCCTGGTTTGAGCTGGGCGATCGCCAATTTTTGCCGCTTGAAAGCATGGATGCGGTGTTTATGCGGACTGACCCGCCAGTAGACATTCCCTACCTCTACGCCACTTATGTCCTGGATGCAGTGAATCCAGCTAAGACGCGATTGATCAATTCGCCAGCGGGTCTGCGGGCGGCGAATGAAAAGATGTATGCGCTGCAATTTACAGAGGCGATCCCCGAAACCATTGTTACCGCTGACAAGCAGGTGATCCGTGAATTTGTGGAGCGACGGGGTGCGGCCGTGATGAAGCCTTTGGGGGGCAAGGCGGGCGAGGGCATTTTGTTTGCCGAACCGGGCGATCGCAATTTGAACTCCCTCATCGAAATCAGCACCCAGCAGTTTCGCGTGCCGATCATGGTGCAGGAATATCTGCCTGCGGCCAAAGACGGCGATAAGCGCGTGATTTTGCTAAACGGCGAACCCATCGGCGCGGTAAACCGCATCCCGACCGGCAAAGAGTTTCGCGGCAATATGGCAGTAGGCGGGCGCGTGGCGGCGGTGGAAATTACCGAGCGCGATCGCCAAATCTGTGAACAGCTTGGGCCCACGCTGCGCCGCGACGGTCTCATCTTCGTCGGCATCGACATCATCGGCGGCTACCTGACCGAAGTGAACGTCACCAGCCCCACAGGCATCCGGGAAATCGATCGGCTAGCGGGCGTCCGGCTGGGGCAACAGGTGGTGGAGTGGCTGGGGAAGGGATGATGGAGTGTTGGCGTAATGGAGCAGTGGAGTTTTGGAGTGATAGCTCGTCACCCCGTCACTCCTTCACTCCGTCACTCACTTCTCGTATCTCAAACTACAATGCAGGATCAAGCCTTCTAGTAGGGTCTGTTATTGTCAGGACTTACGCAGTTGAAACGAGTTTTATAGATT
>RFIF01000448.1 GCA_003695655.1 Cyanobacteria bacterium J069 | reverse complement strand
CGCGGGCTGCGCCCGCGAAAAATCATCCAACTGCGTAAGTCCTATTGGTTTGAGGTTGGGCTTCGCGGGCTGGACTTCTGGCTAGCTGCCTAAGGCCCTCGCCGCACTTCTTCGACCTGGCTCACCGAAACGATAAGTGTCAAGGGTCGCCCAAGCTGGCGGCTGACAAAATCTTCTAAGAGTTCCACTTGGCGAGGCGTAACTGGCTCTCGACTGAGCACCGTCAGCCGCACTTCGGGCGGTTGGGCAAACCAATTAATATCGCTATCGACAAGCTGCACCCGCTGAAAAGTTACGGTACGAGTCAGCAGTGCTTGCTTCAGTGTCGTTTCTAACCGCACCTGCCGCACCAGTTGGGCAAAACTAATGCCCAGCGGAATCAGCAGCAGTCCTGTAAAGATGAACGCCCACAGCAGACCCTTTTGAGCCTGCTCAATCGGCGTGTAGCCCGCGATCAAAAACGTCAGCATACAGGACAGTGTGATGCCCAATAAATTGGTGATATAGAGCAACGCTGCCCCCTGACTGAGTCCCCACGCGCCCTGCGACAGTCCCAGACCAATGACGCACACCGGTGGCATCAGCGCTACGGCGATCGCCGTTCCCGGCAGCGAGGCCGACACCTTGGGGTTGACTTTGGCATAGCCGCTGATGCCCCCGGCCCCTACGGCCACACCTAAATCCAGCAGGTTGGGGCTAGAGCGCGACAGCACCTCCGTGCCAAAGGTGGGAATGCCCACAATACAGCCAAGCACCCAGGCAATGGCCAGCGCTAACAAGGTTCCCAGCATTACCGACGTAGCCGATCGCTTGACCAGCAGCAAATTCCCCTCCAGCGCTCCATAGGCTAGAGCGCGGATCGGTGACATCAGCGGCGCAATGATCATGGCACCGATGATGACGGCGGCACTGTTGGAAAGCAGCCCAAAGGTGGCGATCGCACAGGAGGCAATAATCATCACCACGTAGGACTTGTCGGAAATCGCTTCCGCCATCAGCTCACGGTGTGTGCGTTCTACCTGCTCTAGCTGAATTCGCCCCCGCTGGAACGTTTTCACGCTCTCCCAGAAATTCACCATGAATATTGTCATGCGTCTACGCATCATCCCTGTCCTCCCTGCGAACACCGCCGCTGGATACGCCTTTTGTTAGGGTTTTCCCAGACGCACCAGATGCCCAACTATTACAGGGACTATCATTTCAGATGATGCAGCTCATTGCGTTAAAGTCGCGCCGCTCGCACCGCCGCACCGATCAGCCCCACTTGGGAATTAAGGACGACATGCACCGGGATTTGCTCCAGCAGAGGACTCATGCGCCCTTTGTCGAGAAACGCTTCCATAAACCCGTCGGATTGCAGCACGTTTAGATTTTTCGCTGCGATGCCACCAGCGATGTATAGCCCGCCAAAGGGCAGCAGCTTGAGCGCCAAGTTACCCGCTTCGGCTCCATAGGCCGAGGCGAACAGCGTCATGGTCTGTTGGCAGAGGCGATCGCCCGCCTGAGCACCAAGAGAAATCACCGCGCCGGGGTCTACCGATTTTTCGGTCTTGCCCGCCTCACGCTCCCAGGTGAGGATTTTTGCGCCGATGTCGGGCGATTCGTCGGCGAGCTGGCGATCGCGCAAAAACTGATAAATGGACACAATCCCCTGACCCGACACCACCCGCTCTGCCGATAGGCGGTTGATGTTCAGCTTGTCTTGCAGGTATTTCAGCAGTTGAAACTCTAGCTCGGAGCGGGGCGCAAAGTCGGCATGTCCGCCTTCTGACGGATAGACGTAATACACACCCGCCTGGGGAATCAAAAAGCCCTGCCCCAAGCCTGTGCCCGCGCCAATCACAGCAATTGGGGCGGTGGTTTGGGGCTTGCCCACCTGAAGCGTGTGATAGTCTTCGGTGCTCAGCCCCAGCACACCATAGCCCACCGCTTCAAAGTCGTTGATTAATCCAATATTGGGAATGCAGAGTTCCTGGCTGAGGCGATCGCTCTCCAGCGTCCAGGAGAGGTTGGTCAACACCGAGGTATTGTTGACGACGGGCCCGGCGATCGCAAAGCAAGCCTTTTCAATGCCAGGTGCACAGCCCATGCAGCCTTCAGCATCAGCCAGAAACGCCCGCACCATCGGCACCAGGTCTAAATATTCTGCGCTGACGTAACGCATTTCATGCAAGGTTTGCAGCTTGATCACGCCGTCGTCGCTATGAACCTCTGCCAGCCGCAAGATTGTCTTCGTGCCGCCAATGTCACCTGCCAAAAGTCGGGTCATGATGCGATGTCATCCACAAACAAAGGGTTTAGTGCCGGTTGGGGGTCATCGTCCGGCTCGTCTTCATCGATCTCATCGACATCGCTATTGTAGGCAGGATTATAGTCAGGTTCCAACTCGGCTGCTGCTGTGTCCCAAATTCCTTCCGAATCTTCGTCATATTCCTCGCCATCTTCAGAAACTTCGGCAGGGGCGATCGCCCGGTTTGCCACCGTTCCAATGATCGGCAGGTGAAATTCCGCCAGCTTTTTCAGCACGTTCTTAGTCTTGGAGTAAGCCGTCTGGCGCACCGCTAGCACCAGCAAAATGCCATCCGCCTGCGCCGCCAAAAAGTTAGCATCCACCGCACTGCTGAGGTTAGGCGTATCGTAAATAATCAGATCAAACTGGGCATCGAAGGCCGCCATTAAATCTTTCATCTGCGGCGACGCCAGCATTTTGGTGGTGCCGGGCGGCGTTTGCCCAGCCGTCAGAATACACAGATGCTCCAGGCTAGGGCAAACCTGGATTGCGTCTTCGGGATAGACCTTTTGAGCCAGCAGCTCACTCAGCCCGCATTCGTTGGGCAGATTGAGGATTGCGTGGAGATTTGGCGTCCGCAGGTTGGCATCGACCAGCAGCACGCGCTGTCCCGCAGCCGCTGCCGTTTCGGCCAGGTGCAGGGCAGTCGTGGTTTTGCCGTCGCCCGCCGAGGGAGAACAGATCACGAGCGATCGCACCAGGTTATGCGGATTGAGAAAACGCAAGCTGGCGTAGAGGTTATTCACCGCATCCAAAAACGGAAAAGCCTCTTCACTCAGTTCCCCAGCACTAGGAGCAATGTCAAGCAAACTGCCGCAGGGGTCAGCCGTGGCACAGGCCGGCAGCGCCCCCAACAGCGGTGCGGGCACAGCGTCTTTCACATCCTCTGCGCTAAAGAAAATGTCCTGTCGCTTTTCGATCAAGATGGACGTGCCCACTCCTAGCGCTAACCCCGCCACCATCCCCATCATCAGCTTCTTGCGCGAACTGTTGGGGTCAGGAATAGCAATACCATCCACATTGCGGGGCAGCATCGGTGCAGAAATCAATTCCCACGGAACCTGGGTCTGGGCAGCTTCTACCCGCAGCGTTTCGCGCTGTCCCAGCAGTTGATCGAGCGTGCGCGTGGCAATGCCCAACTGCCGCTGGATCTCGGCATAGCGGCGGGCGATCGTGGGAAATTGCTGCATCTGGCGAGACACATCGGCCTGGCGACCCGACAGGAACTGCTCCCGCATTTGCAGCACCTGCATCTCGTTCGTGGTATTAATCAATTGCTTAATTAAATCCAGCCGCAGAGAATCCTGATAGGTCAGCGCATCCGACTTGCGAGCAAGCTGAGGCCCCAAAATGCGGTTTGCCTGCTGTCCCAGCAAGTTCGACAGGTTTGCCTGCCGCTGCCGCAATCGCTGAATAATCGGGCTTTCGTCGGTAAAGCGGCTCGACTCTAGCGCAATTTGGCTATCGATCTCATTAATACTGCTGAGAATTTGCTGATAGCGCGGGTCTTGGCTCAGGGCCGAAGCGGCGATCGCCTCATTCGGTGACAATCCCAACTGCCGTTGCAGCGTGTTATAAAGCACGCGCTGTTCCTGAATCTGCTGCTGCGTCGTGACCTGCTGCTCCGTCACCGTCTGAAGCTGTGAGAAAATCTGTCCCCCCTGAGAAGACGGATCAATTAACTCATAGGTCTGCTGCAACTCTTGCAACTGACCCTCCAACTCATCTACCCGCTTTTGTAAGCCCGGAAGCTGGTCTTCGATAAACTTCACCCCTTCGCTAATGCGGCTCTTACGATCTTCCAGGCTATAGCGCAGATACTTGCTCGCCAATTCATCCAGCACCAGTTGCACCAGCCCCGCATCCGACCCCTGATAAACAACCTGTAGGATTTTCGTCTCAGTCGTGCGCGTATTGCCGACCCGCCCCAGCTCTAATCCTTGAATCAATTCGATGTAGCTAAAGGCAGGATACTTAGCCTGCACCTCTTTGTAGACCTCTTCCAACACCTTGGGACTCCGCAAAATTTGCAGTTGCGTCGGATAGTCCAGGCTGAAAATATCGCGGCTGGGCACACCCCCCGCCGAACGGGTCAGCGCTGTGGGTTCAGCAATGCGCGCTTCCGAGGTCACTGGTTCCACCAGCAGTTGAAAATTGCCGCGATAGGTCGGCAAGTCGGACGCAGTCGATAGCCAGGCAGCCACCGACAGTACACCCGTCATGCCGCCAATCAGCAGCACTTTCCGCTTCACCATGCGGATCAGGCCGCCAATTGGCAAGCCGCCCTTTTTGGGGGCGGTGGCTTCTCCGATGTCATCCATTGCAGAGGTCTGCAAATCCAATTCCTGATCCATAGTTTTCTCGCTGTGATGTCTCTCGCTTCGTGGGTTCATCCATTCGCTCATCGAGACGGCCAAGGCGTCTTTGCTCACCTGGATCTCGTAATCAAAACATTCGGTAGATGCATACCCCAACACGGTTGAAGGTCGCTTTGCCCAACAGGGAAAGATCACAGCCGGGCAGGCAGCTTAGAATCCTTCCACTAAGGATTGCGAGACGAGGGGGTTAGGAGTCCACCCAGCCCATCAAACACACGAAAAATTGAAAATACGCCGTTTAGAGGGCTAAGCAGCGTGTTGAGAAAGTCTGACGTAGAGGCCAGCGACGATCGCCCGACCACGACAATATCGTTGCTCCGCAGGGGTGGATTGCTATCGTTGTTGATGCTGTCCCCAAAGTCGATTTCCACATCCCGCTTGGTTACAGTGCCGTCGGGATTGAGGCGGATCAGGCTGACCTCGCTCTGGCGCGCCCGCTGCCGATTAAACCCACCCGCCGCCAAAATCGCCTGATTGAGTGAGACATTGGG
>RFIF01000447.1 GCA_003695655.1 Cyanobacteria bacterium J069 | reverse complement strand
GTCAGGGTGCCCGTCTTGTCAAACACGATGGTTCGCAAGCTCCGCGCCTTTTCCAGCACGTCACCCCCGCGAATCAGCAGCCCCCGCTCCGCCCCCAGGCTAGACCCAACCAAAATCGCCGTCGGCGTGGCCAGCCCCAGCGCACAAGGACAGGCAATCACCAAAACGGCGATCGCTAGCTTGAGGCTGAGCAACAGGGGAGAAGGAGAAGCCGCATACAGTTCTCCCCGCTCTGCCATCTCCGGCATCTCTGCCATCTCCAGCATCCCGCCGGACAGCCCCGCCGGGGCCAGATGAGCCGTGTGCGCCATACCCAGCCCAATTTCTCGCACGCCCGAAATGGCGATTGAGTCTTGCCACAGGGGCAGCCCAATGAAATACCAGAACCCAAACGTCAGCAGCGCCAGCGTCAGCACGCCATACGTAAAGTAGCCCGCCACCGTGTCCGCAATCCGCTGAATCGGCGCTTTGCGGGTTTGGGCCGTTTCCACCAGAGCGATGATTTGTGCCAGGGTGGTGTCTTTGCCCGTACGGGTGGCGCGGAGGGCGATCGCCCCGGTCTGGTTTACCGTGCCCGCCGCCACCAAGTCACCCGCTTGTCGCAGAATCGGGTCAGACTCACCCGTCAGCATTGACTCATCGACCGTCGTTTGCCCCAGCACCACCTCGCCATCTACGGGAATTTTGTCTCCCGGCAACACCAGCAGCCAGTCGCCAACTGCCACATGCTCCGCTGGCAGCAGCATTGCCGTCTGACCGCTGAGATCGCCGCCACTAGCCGGAATTTTGCGCGCTGTGCTGGGCTGAAGGGCTGCCAGCGATTGCAGCGACGCGGTCGCCTGGCTGCGGGCCTGCTGTTCTAGCGTGCGCCCCAGCAAAATAAAGCCCACCAGCATCACTGGCTCATCAAAAAAGCACTCCCAGCCCAGCGCTGGCCACAGCAGCGCCACCAGGCTCACGCTGTAGGCGGTCAGGGCACCAAGGCTGACCAGCGTATTCATGTTGGGTGCGCCCCGCCGCAGCCCCCGCCAGCCGTCGATCACCATGCTGCGCCCTGGAACCAGCAGCGCCAGTGCCGCAAGCGCTGCATGAAACCAGATATTGCTCAGCCCCGGCAGCACCAGCCCAAAGGCGCTGAGATGCCCCAAACCCGATAGGAACAAAAGCGTGCAGGCGATCGCCAGTTGCCCCAGGCGCTCTCGCGCTTCTCGCTGATGGCGTTCGGCGGGGGTTTCCTGAAGCGGGTCGGCAGCCCCCGTTGCGCCCCGCAGTTGGGCGGGAAATCCAGCCTCAGTGAGGGCGATCGCCAGTGACGGCCCATCGACTCCTGCTGGCTCCGCCTCCACCAGCGCCATTTCCGTCATCAGGTTTACGGTGGCCGCCACCACGCCTGGCTGCTGCAACAGCGCCGTTTCCACCGCCTTGACACAGCCCGCACACTTCATGCCGCCCACATCCAGCGTCAGAATTTGGCGATCGGACGGTGGGGGCGCGGCGACCTGGGGTTGGGGAATGAGTTGCATCGGCAGCAGGGAAGAGGTGGAGGACTGGAAGCGCGCAGGGGAAAGACCCGATCACACAATGACCAAACTAATGGCCAAGCTAATGACCCAGCGCTATCACCAAAGGCTTCGATGATCAAAAGCTGTAATCATTACAAAATCAGCACAGAACCAAACAATCAAACATCAAACAATCAAACCAAATGGCTGAACCATTGCCCTATCGCAACAGCCGTCCATTCCAATAGCGGTAGACCAAATACAGGCAGGCCCCCACCTGAACCGGCAGCACCACCAGCAGGCTCTTAGCCATAAAGGCGCTATCCAGACTGGACAAGGAGCCAAAGTAGGCAGCAGCCAGCGGAACCAAAGCCACCATAACGGCGAGTTTAGAAGATTTCACAGCAGGTTGGGATAGGAGGGCGGCGGGCAAACCGGGGTGCCTTCTCTATCCTAAAACCCCTGGACTCAAAGCTGGCAGTGAGGAGGCGATCCCATCGTTAGGCACAGCGACGCATCGGCACGGAGACTGCGGATGATTTTCAGGAATGGGCGGAATGAATTTGCCTGGAGATCTTAATGAGTTTGCCTAAAGATTTGCCTGGAGATAAAAGTCAAAGCACCTTGTTATAGTTATGTGCAGAGTATCCTAGAGCGAGCAGGGGAGCCAGATTGAAGCTGTAAACATCGACGTGGCAATCGACGCTGAAACACAAAGCTGAAACACAAAGCTGGAACACAAAGCTGGAACTGCCAAGTTTGACATGCCATCAATTAGGAATATTGAGGTGCAGGTGTCTAGGCACAGTTTTATTTTTTGTCTCTGCATGTAGCACGAACGAATAGAGGAAAGTAGAGCTTAAGTAGACGCTTAAAATCACTGGATCATGCCGCAATTTCTCACCTCCAGCCCCTCGCTTGGAAATTTGTCTCCATGTCTCTGCCAAAGTATTTGTCAAAATCCGACTTTAAGCTCGCCCGATCGTGCCAGACAAAGCTTTACTATCGCAAGCTGGGCTATCCTGCGGTGCAGGAGGGCAGTGAGTTTTTGGAACTGCTGGCGGAAGGGGGATATGTGGTAGAGGCGATCGCCAAGCTGCGGTTTCCCGACGGGGTGCGCGTGCAAACCGAGGCAGACCCAGAAGCCGCAAACGCAGAAACGCTGGCGCTGCTGAATCACGCCGACACCATCACGTTGTTTGAGGCGACGCTGCTGCACGAGCGGGCACTGGCCCGGGCAGACATTTTGCTAAAGCAGGGGCAGCGCCTTGACCTGATCGAAGTCAAAGCGCGATCGTTTGATCAGTCCGAGTATCAGCGGCGCATCGATGAAGGCAAATCCAGCCTGTTTTCGCTGGCGGGATGGCGCGACACGATTGAAGATGTGGCATTTCAAACCCATCTGCTGCGATCGCACTTTCCCGATTTCGAGATTCGCGCCTTTTTGATGCTGCCCGACAAAACCAAACCCTCCGCCATCGACCAACTGCACCGCCAGTTTCAGGTGCGGCGAGTTCCAATAGACGCTGGCTTTTCGCAGATTCAGGTCGAGTTTTTGGGCGACGTGGCCGCGCTAAAGTCCGCAAACTTCCTGACCCAAATTGACATCACTGCCGAAGTCGAAGCGCTGCTGCCGACGGTTCGCGCGGGCATTCAGCAATACACCTCACTGCTCTGGCCCAGCTTGCAGCGGGCTGATCCAGCCCTGTCTATCAGTTGCCGCGACTGTGAATATTGGGTCGAGGACGAAGCACCGCTCAACGGCTTTCGCCACTGCTGGGGCGAACTGGCAGACGTGTCGCCACACCTGCTCGACCTGTATCGAGTCGGCAGCCTGCGCGATCGCGCCAACGAACTCATTCAGCAGGGCAGGGTCAGCCTGTACGATGTAACACCGGATCTGCTGGTTAAAAAAGACGGCTCTAGGACTGCCTATGGCGATCGCCAGTTGCGCCAAATCCACCACACCCGCGAGGGCACCGAATGGGTTTCTGAGGAACTGGCGGACATTTTAGACAGTTTTGCCTATCCGCTCCACTTCATCGACATGGAAACCTGCGCCCCCGCCATTCCCTGCTACAGCGGGATGCGCCCCTATGAAACGATCGCCTTTCAGTGGAGTTGCCACACGCTGACCGCGCCCGATGCCGAACCGCAGCACGAGTGCTGGATCTGCACCGAAGACGAGTTCCCCAACTTTGCCTTCGCCGAATCCCTCATGCAGTGCTTGGGCAGCACCGGCACGCCTTTTATGTGGAGCAACCACGAAAACACCGTGCTGCGCGAAATTTTGGAACAAATGGAGCGGCGCGGTTATCACAACCCCGCCCTGCGCGACTGGCTCAGCCATACGGTCAGATTCAACGGCATCGACACCGGCCGCCTAGTGGATCTGTGCCAGCTTACCGAAAAGCACTACTTGCATCCCCAGATGCGCGGCAGCACCTCCATCAAAGTCGTGCTAGAAGCCATCTGGCGCACCAACGCTCAATTGCGCGATCGCTTTCCGCACTATGTCTGCTACGACGACGGCCGCCTGCTCAGTCCTTATAAGGCGCTACCCAGCGGACTGATCAACGGAGAGGCGATCGCCGTCACCGAAGGCACCGCCGCCATCCGCGCCTACCGCGCGATGGTTCACCACACCGAAGGCATCTGCGACCCCGCCACCCGCGACCAGTGGAAAGACCTGCTCCTGCAATACTGCCAGCTCGACACCGCCGCAATGGTGATGGTCTGGTGGCATTGGGTGGGGTTGTTGGGTCAGGTGATTTGAATGATTTCTCTTCTACAAAACCCGCAGCACACTAGGAATCTCCGCCACGCCCTCAAAGCCATGAATCTCCTCCAGGGCTTTGCGGAAGTTGCCCTCGCGCACGTCGTGGGTGACGACGACGATTTCCGCCAGGTCGTCCTGAAAGCCAATCTGCACCACGGATTCCAGGCTGACCTCGTGATCGCCAAAGCAGGTGCCCAGCCGCCCAATCACACCGGGCATATCGCGGGTGAGGAAGCGGGCATAGAAGCGGCTGACGACTTCATCCATCGGGCTGATGGTGCAGTAATGCTGGTGAATGCAGGCCAGCAGCGGGTGCAGCTCAGCGGCAGAATGGGGCGACGTTTCGCCTGAAGTTTTCAAAATCGCCACGATGTTTTGAATGTCGGACACGACGGCGCTGGCGGTGGGCCCAGACCCCGCGCCGCGACCAAACAGCATCACCTGCCCCACCGGATCGCCCTCAAATAAGATGGCATTGTAGACATCGTTGACGCTGGCGAGGGGATGGCTCTTGGGCAACAGCGTCGGGTGGACGCGCACTTGCAGATGGTCGGTCGCGTCGTCGGGGGCGCTAGGTTCCCGCAGGGCTGTGGCCAGC